>QHQU01000043.1 GCA_003219925.1 Verrucomicrobiota bacterium | reverse complement strand
TTCCCGATTGTATTGCTTTTCTCACGGAGCTTTCCCGCGTTAATTATCGCCTTCTTTATTCGCGGACTGAAAGAGTTTGGCGATACCTCACGCAAAGCTCTCATCGTCAGTTACAGCGAACCGGAACGACGCGGCCAAATGATCGGCGCCTATTACTTGATCCGCGACTCGATCGTGAGTGTCGGAGCAATTCTCGGAGCGTACCTTTGGAGTCGAAGTCCCGCGGCCAATTTTCTCGGCGCGGCCGCATTTGGCATTGCCGGAACAATCCTTTACCTCAGGACAACACGCCACGAACGGCGAAGGGCGCGTGAGAATATCAAAATAGATATTTCCCGACTGCGATTGAAATAGAACGCTTTCTTACCAGCGATCATGGGAGCTAAAAAACGAAGCAGAGACTTAGGCCTGACGGCATGCCAAAACGGAATTTGGAAATCAAATGTTACTTTTTGTCGTGTCGAGCGTAGTCGAGACATCTCTAGTTTTTTCGGGAATAATAGTTAGAGATTCCTCGACTGCGCTCGGAATGACAGGCTAAGCGAGTTTGTCGAGTATTACGCTAATAAGGCCGATGCAAAATTGCCCAATGGTGCTAAGCGAAGATGACGTCCGAAAGGTTTTACGGATGGAGGATTTGATTCCGACGATGGCGGATGCGTTGCGAGACCTTTCGGCCGGCGCGGTCTTGCAACCGTTGCGCAGCGTTCTTCCGGTATCTGAGTATGGAGGGTTTTTCGGGGTCATGGCAGCCTGCGGGCGCGCGCTTGGAGCCAAGTTGGTGACGTTCTATCCGGAAAACAAAAATGTGCCGACACATCACGCGATGATTTTACTTTTTCGACTGGAAACAGGCGAACCGTTGGCGGTGATGGATGGCCGGCTCATCACCGAAATGCGCACGGCCGCAGTATCGGCGGTCGCGACGAAGTTACTCGCGCGTGCTGACACCCATGTTTTAACGATTCTTGGGTCGGGAGTGCAGGCGCGAAGCCACCTCGAGGCGGTGCGATTGGTGCGGGAGTTTCGCGAAGTGAGAGTTTGGAGCCCACATAACGCCGAGCGGTTCGCTCGCGAGTTCCAGGTGCACGCGGCAACTTCGGCTGAAGCAGCGGTGCGCGGAGCAGATGTAATTGTAGTAGCGACCTCGGCCACGACACCAATCTTACGGGGTGAATGGGTCGCGCCGGGCGCGCACATTAACGCTATCGGCGCGACACGGCCAAATTGGCGCGAGTTGGACGATGAAATATCGCAGCGAGCGACGATCTATGTCGAATCGCGGGAGGCCGCACTAAAAGAATCCGGCGACGTCATCGCGGCAGGCAAGGCCGTAGTGGAAATCGGCGAAGTAATCGCCGGCAACCAACCTGCGCGGAGATCGGCGGACGAGATTACGCTGTTTAAGTCGGTAGGCGTAGCGGCGGAGGACGTTGCCGCGGCCGATCTGGTCTATCAAAAGAGAACTGAAAGACTCTCGCAGTAGTCTTTGATTGGTAAGGCAATGCTCTGCGAAGCCGGTGTTATGAAGGAACACAGACTTCCAAGTCTGTGCGCACAAGCCACAGGCCTGTGTTCCGCGCATACGACAAAACGTACCTAATAACCACGAATCACCGGCTGGAAGCACTTTGCGTATTAGTTAGTAACCTTGCGCCAGACGACGTCTTCGTTATTTCGCCGGTCAATAAGGGCGTCGACTTTTCCGTTTTTATCGTAACGAAACAGGATTCGCCCCTCGACACCTTTGCGGAAAAAAAGCTCGGATGCTTCCGGAAATAATTGGTCTTTCTTTCCACTTCGTTCGACGAACAAGCTGTCGCCTTCGACGATAATCTTCCGTGTTTGACCGGGAGCTAGCTCGTAGGCACCAATGAAGTCGGGGAACTTCTTTGAATCGGCTTTGCCGACGGCCGGATCTTCATAATAACGATGGGCCTGGCTGGCGATGATCTGCCAATTGCCGTCCCGCCGCAGCCAGGTATCGGTTACATGATAACGGGCGCTCACATTCTGGTCAAAGATCGTCTCCGTCTCGTTAGCATCGTAACTAAGGATGGCCACGTTATCGTAAATCCGACTCTGCACCTGTTCGATTTTGATCGCACCGGAATACCCCGCCGGCATCGGCGTGATATCCGCAACAAGCTTCGTCTTATCCATGGTGCGTCCTTTTTCATCCGCAAAAATGCAATCGTTGGCGAAATACTTCTTCCAAGGAACCTGATTGCCGGGAACCACGGCGTCGTACAGCTCCTGAGTTCGCCGGACCAATTCGTTCTCGGTAATGGCTGCGTCCCTCTCCGCGGGGGATACGACATTTGAACCGCAGGAGAGGACGAGGAAGATGGCAAGGAGTTTCATTTGTCGAAATACAAAATTACAGATTTAAAAAGGCCGCGTTATTTCTTGCTAACGGCGACGACATGGGCTGCTTTCGGAATAGAGAAGCTATCGCCTTCGGCGTAGCGGCGAACGGACTCTTCGATCGCTAACTGAATGGCACGGAGTTTTTCGGATGTCTGCCGCGCGAGCAATCCGGCGGTGCGGACACCGGCATTTCGTTCCGCATCGAATGGATAGCATGCGCTCGGCACGTTCCATCGAATGGAGTGGAGTTTAAAAATCATTGATGCGCCATTGAAGCCGACGCGTTCAAGCACGCGGCGAAATTCCTCGCGACCAGAAAACAAATAATGCGGCGGCCCAGTTGGAAGATCGATCTCGAGGTCAGCGTGCGCCTGAATGGCGTCGTCTATCATCTTCGCGTACGGATTTTCCTCGGGCGGCGCCCAGACGGTGAAGCCGAATTTGCCGCCGGGTTTGAGGACACGGAACGCTTCGGCGCAGGCCCGCTCGGGATCGGGCAAGTGGAGAAGAGCGAAATTGGCCAGGACGCGATCGAAGGTGGCATCTGGGAAAGGGAGATTTTGCGCATCGCCTTCCTGAAATTCACTATGCGGAAACTTTTTCTGTGCGATTGCGACCATTTCCTTGGAAAAATCGAGGCCGCGCGATGTTGCGCCACGTTCGCCTGCGGCGCCCGCGACATAGCCGGGACCACAACCGACGTCGAGAACAACCATGCTTCCAGTAACCTCGGCGGAGTCGAGAAGCGGTGGAATGAACTGCCGGGTCGAGCTTGCCCAGACGGAGTCGTACTTGCCGGCAACGCGCTGCCAGCCTTCGTGTTCAAATTTGGCGAATGCTTCCATCGCGTTAGGCAGATCAAAAAAAATATCGATTTTTCGTTAGACGTTCTTCCATTTTTCCCAAGACGGTGGCAAGGTCTCGGAATGAAGAAACGGCAAGGAGCATATCGGGAGTTTACTAATATCCGCATTTTGCCAAGTGGCTATCAGGTGGCAATCACCCGCAATAAAAAGGAATACAGCAAACACTTCGCCGGACATTCGAAGGATTCGCTCAAGGCAGCACATCGCTGGCGCGATCGCGTCCTTCGCCTGCTCCCTAATAAACGGAGTCAGCCGATTCCAGCGCGAATTCTGAGCAAACTGCGTTTGAAGCAGCCAGTAGTTGGGGTCTCTCGTTACGAGACGCGCCGGTTCTATTCAGTCACCTACCACGGGGCAAAGGGACGGACGCGGGTGCGAACTTTTTCCTGGCGCGATCCCAAGGGAGAATTGGCAGCGTATGCGGCAGCGATAAAATTCAGACGAAAGAAGACGAAGTTCCGATAAGCCAGGGCCGGCGCCAAAACGCCAGACGGTGGTCAAAATTAAGCGTTCGTTTCGATGTATTCTGTAGAATCCGATCGATCGAAGCGGCTATTGGTGATTAGCGCGGCTGGACGGGTGACCAAGAAAGAAGTGGAAAGCGTGGCGCTGCGAGTCCGCGAGATGATGAAGGAAGCCACTCCCGGATTTCGCGTCTTAACCGATTTTCGCTGGCTAGAACGGATGGACCCGGCGGCAGCGGTCCCTCTTGCCGAAATCATGGATGCGCTGGCGGAGAAAGATGTCGCGGCAGTGGTCCGGGTGGTTCCCGATCCACACAAGGACATTGGCTTAAATATTCTTTCGCAATTTCATTACGGCCCGCAAATCAAGTTAGTTACCTTCGAGTCGTTAGCGGAAGCGCTGTCAGCGTTGATGGACAAAGAAATCCAGTAAGTGCCGTTTTGCCGAGACGGCCTACAATTGTAGCAACGGTCGCCGGCGCGGTAGCGGATTTTCGTTGTCCTCGCATCCAGATGATTTGCGATAGTTAAGCAAAAATCTCGCGCAGCGGCGTCTGCAAATTGAGAACATCTGATCTTATGCTTCTGAAGCACCAATCCGATCCCGAAATCGGGACGGAAATTTCCCGAAACCGAAAAGGTAATCGCCTTACCGAAAATCATCGTGCCTGGTCAACTCTTTCGGATCTGGCAGTTTACGCGCGTGGTGGACTACTGGCACAACCTTTGCAGTGGGCACGAGACGACACCGCTGCCAACAGTGGCGCAGGCGTCCCGTAAGCATGACCACGAGAAGGAGAACAAATTATGTTTGAATCATTCCCGCAAGATATCCGGATTGGTCTTCGTGTTTTGTTCAAGGAAAAGTCGTTCTGTTTTCTAGCCGTGCTCGTGCTCGCACTGGGCATCGGCGGCGCGACCACTCAATTCACAGTCGTCAACGCTACGGTATTGCGCGGGTTTTCGTTTCCTCATCCAGAACAGCTCATGAGCGTGGGGTTGATTGACCCTCAGGCCAGTGCGCCAAACAACAATTTCGGTATCGGCAACATCCCGACGGCTCAGGACTACGAGGATTTGCGCGCGGCCCAGCAATCGTTCGCCCAGATGGCCGGTTATTTGAGCGGATCGACGATCAACGTGACCTACAAAAATAATCCGCAGCGTTACACTGGCGCCTACATTACCGAGGATCTCTTTAAGATTATCGGCGTTTCGCCGATCATGGGCCGCGACTTCACCGCTGACGACAACAAGCCCGGCGCCGAGAAAGTCGCCATTTTAGGTCACGAGATTTGGAAGCGGGATTTCAATGGCGACCCTAACATTGTTGGACAAAGCGTTCGGATTAATGGCAAGGCCGCGACCATTATCGGCGTAATGCCACCAAATTTTAAGTTTCCGTTTTCCGAACAACTGTGGGTTTCCCTTTACAATGAGTTTCCTCCAGTGCCACGCGGTCAGCTCGTGATCGGTGCCAATAACGCCGCACCCGCGGTCATGGGCCGGCTCAAACCGGGCGTCAGCATCGATCAGGTGAACGCGGAATTTGTCGGCTTGGCGCGTCGCCTGGCGCAGGACACTCCGAAAACCAACAGCACTCTCACGTCCGCGAGTGTCCAGCCCCTGTTGAAGGCAATGACGGGCCCGCAACAACGTCAGCAGGTTTGGGGAATGCTTGCCGCGGTCATCCTCGTTTTGCTGATCGCGTGCGTGAACGTGATGAATATGCAATTTGGTCGCGCCGCCCTGCGGGCAAAGGAAATGGCCATTCGTGGTGCGCTCGGCGCCACCCGTTGGAGAATCGTGCGCCAAATGCTGACGGAAAGTTTCATTGTCGCGACATTCGGCGCAGTCGCGGGCGTGATGCTGGCCTATTGGGCGATCGACATGCTCATTCGGGCAACGAATTCGCTACCGTTTCCGCCACCTTATTGGATTCAATATAAGATAGACGGCCCTGTTCTCTTCTTCACCGTCGCAATCACCTTGGTGGCAACGATTGTTTCAGGTTTAGTTCCTGCGTTGATTAGCTCGAAAGGCAGTGCCGCCGAGATCATGAAAGAAGGCGGCCGCGGCAATAGCAGCCGGTTGGTCAATATCATTACTCGTGTGCTGGTGGTCGGGCAGATCGCGTTGACGGCCGCGCTCCTGATTGGGGCGACCCTGCAAATCAAATCAATTCGAAATCAGGTTACGCTCAATTATGGCTACGACGAGAGTGCCATTTATGGGGCGCGTATGGCCTTAATGGAAGGCGCTTACCCGACGCAGGATGCCCGCCGCGGATTTTTCCTTCGCGCGGTGCGGGCATTGCGAGCTAATCCGCAATTCGAATCTGCAGCGATGAGCGATCGCTTTCGCATGACCTTTGCGGGCCAAGGTCAATATGAAGTGGACGGTCAAAATTATACGACGGACCGCGATCGGCCCCGGGGGAACTTCGAGTCCGTCTCGGATAACTATTTTGCGACACTCGGTCTTAAGATTTTGGAAGGCCGCGACTTCACTATTGACGACACCGATGCCAAACAACCGGTGGCGATTGTTAACACTAGTTTTGCGCGAAAGTATTACGGTAACGAAAGTCCGATTGGGCGTCGGATCCGGATTTACAATCCCGGCGAACCGCAGCCGTGGCGGACGATTGTCGGAGTGGTTCCGGACACACTGATGCAGGGTCCATTCGACCAGCAGACCGATACCGCCGGGTTTTATATGCCGTTACTCGGCGCCGAGCCAGCTACTCAATTCTGCACAATCATTGTTCGCCCGCGCCCGGGACAGCGAGCCGATACCCTTGGTTCGGCCCTCAGCAGGGCAGTTGCCGAACTCGATTCAAATTTGCCGACTTATTTCGCCGGAACGCCAGCGCAGTTCCACAATGAAATTCTCGGTGGCAACCGAATTATCGCGACCTTATTCGGCATTTTCGGAGCCGTCGCATTCGTGCTCTCGGCGGTTGGTCTTTACGGCGTGATGAGCTTTTCCGTTACTCAGCGGAGGCAGGAATTTGGCATCCGTATGGCACTGGGCGCGGATGCCGCTCGCATCTTTCGCATGGTCATGACCCAAGGCGCCTGGCAGCTGGGCATAGGACTTATCCTTGGCGCCGGTGGCGCCGCACTGCTTCTCGGAGTTCTCGCTGCCGCTGCTTTGCAGAACATTCTCTTCAAGGTCAATACCCTCGATCCC
>QHQU01000042.1 GCA_003219925.1 Verrucomicrobiota bacterium | reverse complement strand
CGGACAGGATCAATTTGCCCACCGTCAGCAAATCTCGCTGGCCTTGCAGCATGCGCGTGAATCTGGTGAGATTCGTTTTTAACCAGTTCTGCTCTTCATTTCGCAATGTGGTGTCTTTCAAATTGCGAATCATTTCGTTAATGTTGTCCTTCACGAAAGCTACCTCGCCCCGGGCTTCCACCTGGATCGAACGGGTCAGGTCACCTTTGGTGACAGCCGTCGCCACATCAGCAATCGCGCGAAGCTGAGTTGTCAAATTCGCGGCCAGGCGATTCACGTTGTCTGTCAAATCGCGCCACGTTCCGGCGGCGCCCGGCACATTCGCTTGACCGCCGAGTTTTCCTTCAACACCTACCTCGCGCGCTACTGTCGTTACCTGATCCGCGAAAATCGCCAGTGTATCGGTCATGCTGTTGATCGTATCCGCGAGCTCTGCAATTTCGCCCTTGGCTTCGACCAACAGCTTTTGCTTAAGATCGCCTTTGGCGACAGCGGTGACGACCTTAACAATCCCGCGGACTTGATTAGTAAGGTTGCCGGCCATGAAGTTCACGCTGTCGGTCAAATCGCTCCACGTCCCACCCACGCCCTGAACCACTGCTTGACCGCCCAGTTTGCCTTCTGTGCCTACTTCGCGGGCTACGCGAGTCACTTCGGATGCAAACGAATTAAGTTGGTCCACCATCGTATTGACAGTGTTCTTCAATTCAAGGATCTCACCTTTTACATCAACCGTGATCTTCTTCGACAAATCGCCGCTCGCGACGGCAGTGGTAACGGCAGCAATATTTCGCACCTGAGTGGTCAAGTTCGACGCCATGAAATTGACTGAGTCCGTCAAATCTTTCCATGTTCCAGAAACGCCCTCGACCCGCGCCTGACCGCCGAGCGATCCCTCCGAACCCACCTCGCGCGCCACGCGCGTAACCTCTGAAGCGAACGAGCGCAATTGATCGACCATGGTGTTGATCGTGTCTTTCAATTCCAAAATCTCACCACGCACATCGACCGTGATTTTTTTCGACAGATCGCCGTTCGCAACTGCTGTCGTAACCTCGGCAATATTGCGCACCTGTCCGGTCAAATTACGGGCCATCGAGTTCACCGAATCAGTTAAATCTTTCCAGGTACCAGCAACCCCTTTGACTTGGGCCTGGCCGCCGAGCTGTCCTTCTGAACCCACTTCCCTCGCCACGCGGGTCACTTCTGCCGCAAACGAACTGAGTTGATCAACCATCGTGTTAATCGTGTTTTTCAACTCCAAAATTTCGCCTTTCACATCCACCGTGATCTGCTTCGAAAGGTCCCCGCGTGCGACCGCCGTCGTGACCTCCGCGATGTTGCGAACCTGACCGGTAAGATTCCCGGCCATGGTGTTTACCGAATCAGTTAGATCTTTCCATGTTCCAGCGACTCCACGCACGTCCGCTTGCCCGCCAAGTTTTCCTTCGCTGCCCACCTCGCGCGCTACTCGGGTCACTTCTGATGCAAATGAGCTCAATCGATCCACCAGCGTGTTGATCGTGTCTTTCAACTCCAAAATTTCACCACGCACGTCGACCGTGATTTTTTTCGACAAGTCGCCATTAGCCACAGCGGTCGTGACATTTGCAATGTTACGCACTTGCGCTGTTAGGTTGCCGGCCATTGAATTCACTGAATCGGTCAGATCTTTCCACGTTCCCGCGACACCCTTTACCTGCGCTTGACCTCCGAGTTTTCCTTCCGTGCCAACCTCACGCGCGACACGAGTGACCTCGGACGCGAATGAACTGAGTTGATCCACCATTGTGTTGATGGTGTTTTTCAACTCGAGAATCTCACCTTTTACATCCACCGTGATCTTCTTCGACAAGTCGCCTGTCGCGACGGCGGTCGTTACTGCGGCGATGTTTCGCACCTGGCCGGTGAGATTTCGCGCCATGAAATTCACCGAATCAGTAAGATCTTTCCAAGTGCCGGAAACGCCCTCGACTCGTGCCTGGCCGCCAAGAATTCCTTCCGAGCCCACCTCCCGCGCCACCCGCGTTACTTCCGACGCAAACGAACGCAACTGATCGACCATCACGTTTACCGTGTCCTTCAACTCGAGAACCTCACCTTTCACATCCACCGTGATTTTTTTTGTCAGGTCGCCGTTCGCTACCGCCGTTGTCACCGTTGCAATGTTGCGGACTTGGGCAGTTAAATTTCCCGCCATCAGGTTCACGTTTTCCGTCAGATCTTTCCACGTTCCGGCCACGCCCTTCACTTTCGCTTGTCCGCCCAGCTTTCCTTCCGTGCCGACTTCCCGCGCCACCCGGGTTACTTCGGAAGCAAAAGCGCCCAGTTGATCGACCATCGTGTTCACGATCTTGGCCGTTCGCAAAAATTCTCCTTCCAGTTGCCGACCTTCTATGTCCGTTGCCATCGTTTTGGAGAGATCACCTTTGGCAACGGCGCCGATAACTCGCGCCATTTCGCTCGTCGGATGAACCAGATCGCCAATGAGACCGTTGACGGACCGGATCGCGTCTGCCCATGAATTCGATACGTCCCCCAACGAGGCGCGTTGAGTAATGCGCCCTTTCTTGCCAACAGCACGCCCGATTCGATCGAGTTCCATCGTCAGTCGCTGATTTTTGGCGATAACCTCGTTAAACGTGTCCGCGATTTTCCCCGCAACGCCGGTCCAGTCGTCGGGTAATCGCACCGAAAAATCGCCGCGCTTAAACGCCATCAAAGCTCTCAGCAGGTGACCGTTGTCGCATTCGTGAATGCCGGAACGCGAACCGTTGGCAGCGGCCGCCCGCCGAGAGGGGGAAGTGTTTTTTTTCATAATCGAGCCAGGAACCAGAAGCGTGAGCTACTCTTTCCGCCCGATGAAACCCGTAAGAATTCACCCGCCATAGTCGGTGGCAAAGCCCAACTTGATCGCACAACTTTGCCCTCCGAGCAAGAAGGGTGCTCGGTAGCTCATGAATGCCTGCCTATCCGCCTCTGCGTTTCCAATTTTTCTGGCTCTCCAGAAGGCAAACTGACGGATGCCCAAAAGTTTAGAAGGACGCTCACTGTTGAAAGAGGAGCGCGATCACAGCAAACAGGAGAGAAACGCGGCAAATTCAGTCACACAGCCGGGACAGCCCAAAACCCGATCGCCAGCGAATTAGTAGCATGAACTCAAGCACGACAGATAAAGTGAAGGGCACGGCAAAAGAAGTTACTGGCAAAGTGAAAGAAGAGACCGGGAAGGCGGTTGGAAATCCCAATCTAGAGGACCGTGGCACGACGGAAAAGATCGCCGGCAAAGTGGAACGGAAAGTCGGAGACGTGAAGAAGGTATTTGGCAAATAAAGCTAACTCGGTAGTGAGGTACGATTACGAGAATCAAAGAACCCCGCCACCTACTTCCCGAGCAACCCTAAACGAATCCCGACTATGTCTTAGTGGAACTTGCGTGTGATGGCAGTGCCGCGTCCGGCTGTGTGTCTCTCGATAGCTTAGTGCGGGTTTAGTGTTTGTAGATGAGACCCAGCACGAAACCGACGCCGAGCGCAGTGAAAACCGCTTTCTTCGGATTTTTACGCACATAATCCTCGCCGTCCTGTCGAAGCGTCCGGACACGCTCTTTGGCTTCGTCGAGTACCGCGCTGGCTTTTTCAGCATAATCTTTCGCCACTGGCGCCGCTGATTTCAAGTCTTCGGCCGTGTGCCATGCCTCTTCGCTGTGTGCCCCTTTATTCCGGGCGCTGCTTCCCCCGACACTGCTTCCAATCATATCTTCGTTAGCCATTATTCTCCCTTATTTACGGTTTCCAGATCCTGCCCGGCAGTGGGGGCCGCGCAAATATCTTCTCCAGTAAACGCGGCTGAGGCGATCCATGCGCTTACAATCAAGAGTTCAGCGCGACTCACGCTTGCGTGTGACGCGCGTAATGATGCTCCACGCCTTTGGGCAGCAAACGTTTGCGGCCTCGTTGCCGCCGGCGCGCGAGAGTGGCACGGCCACCCTTTGTTTTCATGCGCGCACGAAAACCATGCTGGCGTTTGCGCGTTCGTTTTGATGCCTGATAGGTGCGTTTCATTTGCCCACGGTAAACGTGGACGGGAAAGGTAGAAATCAGGCTGCCGTTGTCAACGACAGTTGTTAATGCTCGTGTAGCGACCGCCTGGAGTGGTAGTTCGGTGTTTGAGATAAACGCCGCTACACGTTTGATGGCAAAACCGCGAGTTGCCACTGCCCGCTTTTTCGATGATAAACCCACAATGAATCATGTCGTCATTGAGCCGGCGACGGCCGAAGACCTGGACGAATTGTCCGATCTGCTCGGCGAGCTTTTCAGTGAAGAGAGCGATTTCCGGCCAAACAAGGAGAAACAATTACGCGGCTTGCGATTGATTTTCGAACAGCCGAACCGCGGGCGCGTTTTTGTTCTCCGGCGGGATCATTCCATTGTCGGGATGATTAATTTGCTATTTACCATCAGCACAGCGGAAGGCGGCTTCGTCATGTTGCTGGAGGATCTCGTCATTCACAAAGGATTTCGCGACCATGGTTACGGCTCGCAATTGCTCGAATATGCCATCGATTTTGCCCGCAAAAAAAATTTCCTCCGCATCACCTTGTTAACCGATCGTCCGGAGATCAAATCCCAAGCGTTCTTCAAACGCCATGGCTTTTTCGAATCGGCCATGATTCCGATGCGCTTGCTAATCACGCCGGAAACTCCGCAAAGCGACATAACGCTTTAGGCGGTTTGCACCGCCCGCAGTTTCGACGGAATAACCCCGATGCGAACTGGTGTAATTCGTCTTTTCCGCTTCGCCGGCATCGACGTCTACCTGCATTTCACCTGGTTCCTGGTGGCAGCGATCTTCATGACCGATTACATGCGCCGCTACCAATCGCCGATCTGGGGCGTGCTGGAATACATCTCCCTTTTTGTCATTGTGCTCATTCATGAGTTTGGGCATGCCCTCGCCTGTCGACAGGTTGGAGGGGTGGCGAATCGCATTGTTCTCTGGCCCTTGGGCGGCGTTGCCTTTGTTAATCCGCCTCGGCGCCCCGGCGCTTATCTTTGGAGTATCGCCGCCGGCCCCCTGGTAAACGTCGCCCTCATTCCGATTCTGGCCGTAGCGGGAAACCTTGTTTCGCAGAGCGAGAATTCCCTTGCTCCGACGGACGCTTATCGATTCATCACCGACCTGCGCTACATCAATTTTTGGCTCCTAATTTTCAACATGCTGCCGGTCTTTCCACTTGATGGCGGACAGATCGTGCGGGGTTTGCTCTGGTTTCCGTTCGGTGAAATCCGAAGTTTACAAATTTCCAGTGTGATTGGTCTCATTGGCGGAGCGATTCTCGGAATAGTCGGATTGATGGCCGGATCGGTGTGGTGGGCGGTGTTGGCGTTTTTCCTTTTGAGCCGCGCCTGGTACGGCTGGCAGGAGGCCAAAGCGATGATCGCTGCGTCAAAAATGGGAATTCCGATTTCGCCTTCGCCCGCTGCGCCAGAAAATCCACGGTAGGGTCCTCGCTTCACGTCATCCCGAGCGTAGCCGAGGGATCCCGCGATGAAACCTTAAAGGTAACGCATCAGGATTCTCGATTCTGCTCGGGACGACATTATTGCAGTATGTGGATCTGATCGATCAAGCGTTTGCGGAAATCGGCGCGGAACAGAATTTCATCCGAAGCCATCTCAACCGGCTTTCGGCTTGGTTCCGAGAGATTCTTCTGTGCAAACGCTTTTAGCTCCTCGATTCGGGCTGGATCGGAGAAAAAAGTGAAAAGGCTCGGAAGATAGCTGTTGGCGTTGAGCGCATCGACCTTTGCAATCAACGGTTTCAGATTTTTTTTGGCGAATTCCCAGGCGAGGTCCGGCCGGTCGCTTTCCCGGGCAACTTTCGAAACCATAAAAACAGCCCGGCTGGTGGGGAGCTCATCCGTCAAGGCAATGGCTAACGATTTTTGGATCAGCTTCGGATCGGTAGTAAAGGCGAGCGCGTCATAGTAATTTTGTTTTTCTTCGGTGCTCGTTGTTTTCAAACCGAGCTCGTGCAACTTCTGAAAGATAGCCGCGTCGCCGTAGCGCATGGCAATGGCAAAGGTTGGCGGCCGCAGATCGGCCGGAACGCTCGTGCGGTCCTTTAAGTAGTTCTCGAAATTCTGCCGGCACAATTGGATGACCTCTTCGTCGCCCAACAATCCGAGTTCCTGGACCAGACTTGCGCGCAACAACGAAGCTGTCATTGGTTCGCCGGGCTTTGGCTGGAAGGTGAGCGTATCGAGAGTGGGTCGCAAAACTCCCCGCGCATAGCGCTGGAATTGTTCCTGCTCCCGTGCGCCGGCAAGAAGGTGATTGATTGAATCAAAGACGTTGACGATCTGGTCGCGAACGCCGAGCGCGGTGCTCGCCGGTAGCCGACCAACCAGACCAGTGTAAAAGCTCAAGGGTTGGTGACCGGCCTGAACAAACGCCCAAGCATCGCTCAGCAAATTCACTTGATCGGGCACGTTCATCCCAGGCAAACTCGCGAGTAGCAGGTTCCACGACTGGTCATCGTAGGCCACGCGATAGTTGCCCGCCCCTTCAACGTTCAGCTTCAGCGCGCGATCAGGAGGAACATCTTCAAGCGTCGCCGTTTTGTCCGACATCAAAAGCGTGGCCGGCGCGCTCTGGCCATCAATGAAATAGGTGAGGGGAATTTTCCAAGTCGTCCCCGTATTGTCGTGAAAATTAATGGTGAAACGCTCTTGCGAAAGTGCGATCTTGCCATTGGCTTTCCGTTTCACATTCACGACTGGAAAACCAGGCTGCTCGGTCCAGCCGGCCGCAATTTCGACAACGGGCTTGCCGGAGGCTTCCCTCAGCGCATTCCATAAATCAGCCGTGGTGGAGTTGGAATATTTGTGGGCTTGCATGTAGCGCCGAATTCCATCCCGGAAGGTTTCTTCGCCCAGAAAGCTTTCCAGCATGCGCAGAAAGGACTGTCCTTTTTTGTAAGTGATATCGTCGAACGCGCTGTTGGCCTCGGCTTCGTTGGCGACTTTCTGCTGGATTGAGTGAGTCGTGGCGCGGGCATCGCCTTCCATCGCTGTTTCCTTGACGATACCAAATCGCCGGGCCGGATCGCGTGGCACGCTTTTCTCCAGCCAGACTTCCCATTGCGGATTAAAATGAGCGGTGCATTTCGTCCCCATCCAGGAAGCGAACCCTTCGTTGAGCCAGAGATTGTCCCACCACGCCATGGTGACGAGATCACCGAACCATTGGTGGGCGACCTCGTGTGCGATCACTTCGTAAACGCGTTGCTTGGTGCCAGCTGATGAATTTGCCGGATCAAATAACAGCGCCGTTTCGTAGTAGGTAATTCCGCCCCAGTTTTCCATCGCACCACCGAATCCGCCCGGAATCGCAAGCTGGTCTAGCTTTGGCAGGGGATAAGGAATCCCGAAGTATTCGTTGTAATAATGCAAAATCTGGGCGGTAGCTTCCAGTGCATAACGCGCGCTCTCTGCTTTGCCTTTAGTGGTGGTGATGCGCAGCTTTACGCCGTCCACTTCCGATTCAATCGCGTCGAACTCGCCTGCGCAAAAAACATTCAAATAACTGGACATCGAGGGCGTTGGTTGAAATTCCACTTCGCGACTGGCTGCGACTTTTTTTTCGCTGGCAATCGGCATGTTCGAAACCGCCATCCAATTTTCCGGGACGACTGCGGTTAAATGAAAACGCGCACGAAAAACCGGCTCATCCCAGCAGGGGAAAAGTCGCCGCGCATCGGTGGCCTCGAATTGTGTTCCGAGGAACATCCTGTTCGCCCCTGTACGTTGCTCCTGATATTTGGCGTAGAAGAGACCGCGGCCGAATTGATTGATCTTCCCGTCGAACTTGAGTACGAGCGTGTGCTCGCCCGGCGCTAATTCTTGAGGCGCCGCAATTGTCAGCAGCTCGGCTTTGCCATCGAAATTGATTGCTGTTTTGGGGACAGCTTTGCCGTCAACTTCCGCGGCACTAACCGTAAGATCGAGCGCATTCAAAATGATCTGCCGGGTCGATTGCTCGACATTTAGCTTCACAACCTCGCGGCCAGAAAACGTGAGCTTTTTGAGATCGGGTTTAAACCAAATCGCGTACTCAGTCGGACGGAGCTGTTTCGGCAATTTTCCCGGTGTGCTGGCGAAATCGAAAGGCGTTTCGGCGTGAAGAGAAGTCACAGCGGCAACAAGATAAACCAGAACAAGGAAACGCATCCGCGCACTATAAGCCATTGCATAAATCCGAAAGCCGGAATTGGCCATGCGAACGTGACGGCTTAAAGCTGTCACGTTTCTGGAAGAGCCGATGATCAGTGCGAATCGAGCGTTTTGTGTGATTCTGAGTAGCTCACGCGTCTCATGTGCTGCCGAAAGTCCCGCTTTCGCGAACTTTTCGCGACGCCCCATCAACCATTCAAGCCACTTGCTAGGAAAGCCCGTTTCGGCGTGACGCCGAAACCAACACGCGAGACGCGTGCGCTACCAATCCGCGATCGGCGCCGCTAACTGAACTATTTACGAACGTCAACGCTCGATTGCGGTTTTCTCGGCTAATGAGACGACTTAGAGACAGATGATCGCAAAAAATCGCGCCGACGCTTTACTGTACTATCAGCACGATGACAAGCTGACCGTCGCCTACCTGCGGACCGCGAATGATCAGGGGGCTTGCTTTGCTCAATCTCGCTTTGGTTTCCAGCAATAGCTTTTGCTCCTGAAAAAGTTTGAGATTGAGAACATAGGCATCAGCTTTCTCGCCCCGGGAATCGACATGGAGGGAGAAATACTTGCTGCTCGCGAGCCAATCTTCTTCGCCGGTTTTTAACGTCTTGCGCGCTTCCCCGATAAGTTGGAACTGGGAATAGCCAAAAAGTTTTCGCAGCGCTCCTTCAATTTGGGTTACTTCCGCCGGCGTCGGTTCGGTCGGTGGCGTATTCGTCGCGATAATTAATCCACTCCACACTGTTTGTTCTGGAAGTGACGCTCCCCCGCTCCTAAGCGCGACGGAGAGAATCGCGATCAGTAACAGAAGACGCGGTCTCATTTCTATTTTGCCGCATATTCGGGCGGCAGCGATTGCAGACCTTCCACCCAAAGCACGGTCACGTGATCGTCCTTTTTCTCGAACATCGAAATGGTCGCGTTCGGACTTACGGTCGGATCAACCTGAGCCCCCAAAATCTGGGTCAGATACTGGGACCGACTCGAGGGCGTCTTCTCACGAAAAACCACCACCGTGCAGATCGCGAAGACCGCCAGCGAAGTGATACCGCCCCAAAGCAGCCTTCGAATCGTCCGCCAGCCGGTCTGAATCGCGTCAGCCTCCGATCGCATCGGCGCGTTCTCACGATCCAAACGTTCCCGTAATTGATGGCTGAAGAAATCAGCGTTGCTTAGCGCCATCGCTTGCTCGCGCAAAAGAGAACCGACTTGTTTCGCGCTCTGCTTTTCCGCTTCAGCCGCAGTCCTATCCGGGAGCGAGGCCAGGAACTCCTCGAGTTCACGACCCGTTAGCTGGTCGTCGATCCAGGCCGTCCACTCTTCCTCAAACGTTTTCATAAACATCCCTCAATAGGTTCTGCAGTTTTTTGCGCGCATAAAATAGTCGCGACATCACGGTGCCGATGGAACAACCAAGCGCTTCCGCGATCTCGTGATATTGCATGTCTTCGGTTTCCTTCATCAAAATTACGGCGCGGTGTTCCGGCGAAAGTTGCGCAATCGCCTGATCGATCCTTGCTCGCACTTCGCCCCTTTCCATTCGCTGGTGGGGCAGCGGCTCGGATCGCGGAACGGTTTTCGAGGCCGGATCGATTTCGCGTAATTGAACATTGTCATCAAATTCTGTCCCGCCTCCTTTGACTTGTTTTTTGCGAAGCCAATCGATCGTCACATTCATCACGATGCGAT
Organism: Verrucomicrobiota bacterium; assembly: GCA_003219925.1. GTDB lineage: Bacteria > Verrucomicrobiota > Verrucomicrobiia > Chthoniobacterales > UBA10450 > AV69. The sequence continues at coordinate 10,510 of QHQU01000042.1, read as the reverse complement.
AGAGCCAGGTATAAAATGAAGACTTCCCGCGAAAGCGATCGATTGATTTCCACGCCTTTACGAAACCGTCTTGGGCAAGATCCCAGGCATCCTGCTCGTTATGAACCATGTTGTAGATCATTCCAAAAACTCGGGTTCGGTAGCGTACTACCAGCTCGTCAAATGCCGTGCTGTCACCCCGCTGGCACTGTTTTACCAGTTCCAGTTCGGAGACATCGGGTTGAGCCACAGACGCTTCCGTTTGCATAATTAGACGGAGGGGCGCCGATTTAATTCATTCAACCCTGAAAGCCTTCAGAGCCGAAGCGCCGGCGCCACTCGCAGCGATATTCCCCGATTAGCGTAATAATCCCGTCGCGCACCTGGAAAAGTCGCTGCAAAACGACCGCATGCTGGGAGGCCGCGATCCGCTTCTCGCGCAGGAGCGCGGCGGCCGCGTCCATCGAAAGGGTGATCGCTTTTAGCGCACGTTTCAAATACGCGATCGTCATTCCGATTTCATCGACATCTTCGCCGCTCAAGGCGGCGGCTAGTTTTGCGCTCGCCAGAGCGGCGTGGGTGGCCAGTTTTACCGCTGAAGGCTCGTTTTGCAGGGTCGCGTCCTGATCGAACATATGATCGATCCAGACGGTTAGGGCAAAGGCGGCGCGATAAAGGCTGTGCTCTTCGAAGGAATCGGCTGGCGTCGGTTTTTCCTCCTCCTCTTCCTCCAGCAATGCGTCCACCTCCTGCGTCCAGTCGCGGCCATCCAGCAGCTGGGTCCAACCCATTTCACGCGCAATAATCTGGTCGCGATTTGGATCATCCAAATACTTCTCTAGCAATTCCATGTATTTCTCGGTCTTATGGTCCTGTTGCTGAAGAAAACGCTCCCAATCGTATTCGTCCCAAGCGCCTTCCGGCTGGTGATCGAATCCGGCCATGCGAGAAATAGACGCCAGCTTGCAGCGCGGTGCAATCGATTTAGCCGCTCGATTCGAGAGCAGGCGTGGCCATACCGCGTTGTGTTTGCAAGCGTAATTGCCCGCAGGCCGCGGCGATGTCATCGCCTTTTTCTCGGCGAAGGGTTGCACGCACGTCGGCCGCGCGCAGCACGGCGAGAAATTTTTTCTGACGGTCAGAGGAAGGCTGCATCCAATCCAGACCTTCAACTTTGTTGTACGGAATCAAGTTAACTTTTGCCTCCAAGGCGCGCGCATGTTTAGCCAACTGACGCGCTTGTTCGTCCGAATCGTTTACTTGAGCGATTAAAATAAACTCGAATGTGATCCGCTGCTTCTTCCGTGAAGCGAAATAGCGGCAGGCATCAAGGAGCGCGCTCAGGTTATACTTGCGATTTATCGGCATGATCCGGCTGCGGACATCGTCGCTGGCGCCATGCAATGAAACCGCGAGTCGAATCTGCAAGGGTTGATCTGCCAATTGGCGAATTTGTGGAACCAATCCACTCGTCGAGATCGTGATATGACGGGCGCCAATCCCAATTCCCCAGGGCGCATTGATGATCTGAATCGCGCGCATGAGATTATCATAATTCGCCAGCGGCTCGCCCATGCCCATAAAGACAATGTTGTCGATGCGCTCGCCGGACGCTTCTTCGACCATCATGATTTGATTTACGATTTCATCCGCACGCAGATTTCGTTTCCAACCATCCAGCCCGCTTGCGCAAAATTTGCAGCCGTACGCGCAACCGACCTGAGTCGAAATGCAAATCGTGCGACGATCCGAGGGCGATCCGTAGAGCGCGGGTGATGCTGGAATCAGGACCGATTCGATTAGATTGCCGTCCCTCAATCGAAAGAGAAATTTTTGAGTCGTATCTTTGGATCCGAGGACGCGCAAAGTATCGATGTTGTCGAAGGAAAAATTGTCTGCGAGTTGCATGCGCAGAGCCTGTGGCAAATCCGTCATTTCGGCGAAAGAGTGTACCCGCTTCTGGTAAAGCCAATTGGTGATTTGATCGGCACGATACGATGGCTCGGCGATCCCGCGCAGCTCGTCGAGATGCAACGATTTGATGTCGGTTACGGTAGCGACGTGCACAGAGAAATTTAGCTGATTACCGGCGAAATGCAGCCGACCGAGGATTTCTTGGTCCCATTCCCAAACTCGTACGTATTTAGCGTTGCTGTGCTATATCCTATTTCATTAACACCTCGCTTCAGCGAGGTGTGTGGCCGAGTCTGCTACCACAACCGCTTTAGCGGTTTACTTGTTGACTCACAAAAAACCGCTGAAGCGGTTGGGCCGCGCTCAAGCGTCGTTAACACCCAGCTAAAGCAGGGTGTTAATCAGAAGTCAGTCGACGCTAAACTATATCCAAACTCGTTTTCGCCTTGAAGCGCTGCCGACACAGGCCAGTTTGCGCGCATGTCGCGCCGACGAACACCCTGGCTGATTGGTTGGGAGGCGGCCAGGGCAAACGCAGCGCCAGCATTTGTTCTTCAAAGCGTGATGCTGGCGATTTTGCTCGCCTACTATTTTCATCCGCCGAGCGCAGCGCTTCTGAACGCGCTGGCTGACTTCAAACAACGGCATGGTCTCACCTTCGTCTTGATCGCGTCAGTAATCGTGGGCGCGGTGTTACCAGAGCTGTTCGTTATCGTGTTTTTTCAGCGCGGTCGCATTCGACTGCAAAATGCGCGCAATTTTGTTTTTAACGCACCATTCTGGGCGTTTGATGGCTTTCTCGTTAACCTGATGTATCGGGCATTGGCGGAGTGGTTGGGTGATCGTGCCAGCGTCCCAATTGTGGCAGCCAAAATCTGCCTTGACCAATTCGGCTACAATCCGTTTTTTGCCGCGCCTTTCGGGGTTTGGGGTTACGCGTGGAAGAATGCCGGGTATTCCTTCGCGAAACTGCGGCCACTGCTCACCTGGCAATATTATCGCGAGCATGCCTTCCCGGTGCTGGTCGCGACCTGGGCGGTTTGGATCCCTTTAATGGCGGTTATCTATTCGCTGCCGTTGGCGCTGCAATTTCCCTTTTTCGCCCTTGCCCTTGCTTTCTGGGTCCTCATGATGACCTACATGACTAACCGGTTCGCCGGCAAAATCGAAGCCGACGCGGAGCTGCCAATTTCTGTGGCGGGGAACGTTGAAGAGTTGAAGCATTGAAGGGTTGAAGTGGTTGGCGCCTCCCCAATTCCACCCTCCAACTTTTTAACGCTTCAACGCATCTCCGTTCAGAAAATGCAACAGGGCTTCGCGAACGCCGGCACCAAATTCGCGCTCAGCCACGTAGCCACGCGCTGAGCGCACTGCATCTTTCACCTGGTCGATCGCATTGGCGGGGCAAGCCGGCATCGCGGCGAAACGCCCGTCGAGCATTGAAACGTCATTGTGATGATCGCCCGCCGCGAAAATCTCTTCGCGCGGAATGTTGATCAGCCGCGACAGCTCGGCTAAGGCGGCGCCTTTGTGGTAATCGGCATGACAGAAACGCAAATAAATGGTGTTGCGCTGATAATTAAATTCGGGCTGTCCGATTCGCACCTGCTCGACGAATTCCGTGATGCGATCCATTTCTTCCTCGCTCGTTGCAACCACGCCCTCGGCTGCAGGGCCGAGATAGATCACGCGTGCTTTGGTTTTGCGGTTCACGAAATCGATGATCTCGGTCAGGACGGATTGGGCGGAATTGAATAACTCCGCATGGGCCTGCGCACAGCGATCGTTCCAATCACCGAATGGCTCCCACTTGCCGCCATTGTGCGATGGCCGGAAGACGTCGCGTTCGCTGGTTAGGATGAAATCAGGTCGAATCGGAAATTCGAAATCGAGCAGACCTGATTCGAGCAGTTCGACCGAGCGACCGGTGTTGATCGTCCAGAGCGCGCCGTGACGTTGCAACTGCCCGATCAATTCGATGCAGCCCGGATCGAGTACCGGATCGCTGTCATGAGCGACGAGAGTGCCGTCGAAGTCGGTACTGATCAAACGAATCTTTCGGTCCACAGATCTAACTTAGAAATTGATTTCGCCAACGCAACGAGCAACGGTTTCGAGGATGAAGTCCGCTTACGAGCTGGCAATGGAGCGGCTGCAAAAAGGCTCGCCGACTATAACATTGACCCCCGAGCAAAAGGCAGAACTGGCGGAGATCGATTCCTCGTTCAACGCCAAGATTGCGGAAAGAAAAATTTTTCTGACCGACCAGATTACGAAGGCCGCCGCCGCTGGAAAATTCGATGACGTGGAATCGCTTGAGAAACAATTGACGGCGGACGTGCGTCGGCTTCAGGAAGATTGTGAGCAGAAAAAGGAAAAGCTGCGCGCGAGCTGGAGCTCTTCCTGATTGAAAGATTCACGGTCCGTCGAATTTTCGAGGTGGCTGTGAAACGTCCGGCAAAACTTCGTACATTTGCGCCGCCTCATTAAGATGTGAGCGGACCTCGCCCAGCCAATCATCTCCCGACACTTGCTCTCCGTCACGCCGTTGCACTCCAGAGAAAAGATATTCGCGCGGACGATAGGCCCACCGTGAAATGTAGGTACGGGTGACGAGGGCTCGGTAAAGCGGCTGGCGAAAACCATTTTCGCAGAGCGCAAGAATGTCGCGACGTTTCGGTTGCTCGAGCAGCGATCGGCCTTGAGTAAAAAGGATATCTTCAGTGAACCCGAGCGCGGAGAGGAGCGTCGGCACGATATCGAGATGAGTGGTTGGTGCGGCCGGGGAAATTTTGGCCGGCGGCAAATCAGGCAAATGCATCCACAACAAAGTTCGACCCTGGAAATCGTTCAGCACAGCCGCATGAGTAAGTTGACCACGCTCCTGGAATTCTTCACCGTGATCTCCCAACACGATGATAATCGTTTTGTCGAACTCGTGGCGCCGTTGAAGGTCATCAAACAATCGGCCGATCTGTTCGTCGATGAAATGGCAGGCGTTACGATAACGATTGCGCACCCCTTGCATGTCGGTGGTTGAACGCAAAACATGCTGCGAGTTCTGGCTCAGGGGAGCTGGTTTAAAAACCTCGTGCTCGGATGGGAACCAATAAGGCCAGTGTGTGGCATCAAACGGAATGAAATCAAATCTCGGTCCGACCGACGGTGATTGCCGTTCGCGCAGATAATAATCAATCGTTAATCGATCTTCTTTCGCGGGATTGCCACGCCGGATTTCCGGCAATTTCATCCCCTCCGGAAGCAGAGCGTTCAATTGATTGAAACTAAAATAGCTCCCTTTTCCTCCACAGAGTTGGTAACCATTTGCGAGTAGTAATCGCAGAAATGGTGCTTTAACGGCGAATTTTTGAAAATTAGCGAAATGGTGTCCGCTGACTCCGGTCAGCATAGAAAAAACACCAAACTGGGTAGCGTTGCCTCCGCTCCAATGTTCGTTTTGCAGGCGAATCTGGAAACGTTCCCGTTCCCGCTCCAAGTTCGGCATCGATTCTGGGTTGATTGCATCGGCACGAAACGATTCGATGTTCAGCCAAAGGATATTCGGCCGGCGCGACAATTGCGGCAGCGGCATCGCCTTTACCTTTTCGTAGTAGCGCAGATTGCTTTCAGAAGAAGCGAGATCAGCCGTGGCGAAACGCGTGTTGCGCAAATGCGGAATCAACGTTTCGGAGCGTAACGGACAGGCGACGCAATCATCGTAGGCGAGCACGGCCGCCTGGTTGCGATCGATTTGATAGAGGCAATAGGCGCGCACCGGCAGGTGGATGAATAGGAAAGCGATCAGCAACGCGACTGACCAAAGCCCGCGGGTCTTTTGTGTCACACGAGAAACGAGCGCAAGGCTGATCGCGGCTAACAGGACAGCGATTGCAATCGCGCCGATCACTGTAGAAACGAACTCGGTACTGGTAAATCCGACCTCGGCGATCGATTGCGGGTGGGCGAATAGATCCATCACGCTGCCCAAGCTCAGTTCAATTCCGAAAGCGCGATGAACCAGGCCCCAACTCAAGATCCAGAGGAGGCAGACGTGAAAGACGAAATAAGAGAGCGACTGAATTACGCGCGGCAGATGGAAACGCGACGCAAGAGCTAGCAAGGTCGCCAGTATAGCACCGGCGAAAAAACCGTATTGGAGAAAGAAGGAGGCGCGAAAAAGATCGAAGAATGGCGGGTAAACAAAGCCGCTGCGGATTCTGACTAACGCTGCCGAAGTCGTGCCGAGAGCGACAACTCCAACGAGAAAAATTCCGTAGCGAACCGACGGACCGTGCGGTGGCAGCTTCGCCAATTTTTGATATTGCTCTTAGGAAACGGCGCGCGTCGTTTCGCCGATACGTTTGCCGCGCACAGGTAAATTTGGATCGAGGAAGCCGAGCATATGGGCACGATTGATGACGCGGACGCCTTCCCGTTTCTGTAATTCGGCGATCTGACGCTGGAATTGCTCCATCTTCGTCCAATGCACTTTCGGACGAAAATGATGCTCGGCGTGGTAGCCGTTGTAGAAGAAGATCCAGTTGTAAATCTTGCCGTAGCTACTTACGCCCCACGCGATCGGTTTGTCCGGGTTAGCCCCATAGTGACGGAAGTAGCCATTCAAGTAGCTGAAGCAATGGCCCAAGTAGAAAAAAGGAAGAAAGAACAGCATGTAACGCCAGTTGATAAAGCTAATCGGGTTCGTCGGAACAATAAGGGCCATCATCAGTAACACGCTAATAAACGTTGCGAGCTCGATCGTGCCCCAGCGGACATCGGCGTTTCCCCGCTTGGCTAGTTCGCGTTTGATGGCTGCTGGATTATCGCGAAAGAAGCTGAGAAAGACGTAGCCCCAGGGATTTTCTGCTTCCCCGTCATGACCATGCTTGTAAATAGAAATCCAATCGATGGTTTCACCATGCTCATCCGGTCGATCGGCGTTTCCCTTGTGATGTTGCATGTGCACCGCATCATAATAGGTCTGCGAAAAGCAGCAGGCGACCGATTCGACCACGCCAAAGATGCGGTTCATCCAGTCCGGCCGAAAGAACGGATTATGGATGAAGTTGTGAGCGACGCCATTGATATTGGCGTTGATCATGAGTGCGTAGACGAAACCCATAATCAGCATTACCCAGAGAGGGGTGAACGGGAAAAGAAAATACATCGCCAGAAGGTAGAAAAAGTGAAATAACCCGGCGAACGCGGGCACAATATCCCAGCGCGTATGCGCGAAAATCTTCGAATCGGTCGTGGGCCGTTCGATATGGATCGTTTCGGCTGCGTTCATTTAGACGATGCGAACTATGCCGCCGTCCGGTGCAAACGCAACTTCGACGGCCGCAGCTCTATCAACCAGACGAGCTCACAAAAGCCACGTCAAGGATTCCGGCGTTCCATATGCAATCCTAAGTGTTCGCTCATCAGAGTAACGAGATTGTGCTCAGCATGGAAGGGGATCAAACTCTCTTTCCAAGCGAAACGGGTCACCCGCCGCGGTGTGAGGAAGGTCTACCTACTCTTATCTTGGAAAAGCTTGTTCCGGGGGGAATAGCCGAGGTAAGCCCATAGCATGGCCGGCTGGGCGAAGGGGAGGGCACGCCGGGTTTCGGGCCTGGCTCAAATCCGTGAGCAGACCGAGATTGCCTATGGGTATCACGTATAATCATAGTAATTATGAAAGCAAGCGTTATACCCCAATCATGCCTTCTTGGGGCAATAGTCTGATTTTAAGTCGCTGAATGCCAATATGTTGCATTGCTCGAGCTATCTTTATGGCCCTAAGAGGACATAACCATTGCCTTTACGAAATAATCCGGTGGCGATGATCACAAATTACTGTTTTTGACTTAGCTGGCATGAGATTTGGCGTTGACGTTGCGACGCATTTATGAGAAGTGGGATTGGGACTAAATGATTGCTCGCGGCATCGTTCTTATCGGCGCCATTATCATTTGTACAACCGTCGGTCACGCCACGGTTGTTGACCTCACCGGGTCCAATGACAGTGGTACAATTAACGGCGCGCAATTCGTCTTCACGACCCCGCAGCCTACCGGGACTGGCGTGATTCAACCGTTCTTGCGGCTGGAGAATTCCCCGGTCGAACAGGGTTATAATACATCTGGCGGCACTCCGTTTGACGATAAAGCGGGACCGTGGACGCATGATCTCACATTTGGCGATCTCCAAAACACGCAAGTCACTTTAGGTGGTGCCAGTTATTTCAAACTTTTGCTGGACGTCAATGAACCCGGCGGCAGCAAGTCACTAATATCGCTGGATCAGCTGCAATTTTATACCTCCAAAGTGGGTAGTCAGACCACCAGCAACGTTGGCTCGCTCGGAACTTTGCGCTACACCTTTAGCTCCGGTGACAGCGTCATCCTCGATGCTTCACGTAATCACGGCAGCGGCTCCGGGGATATGTATGCATATATCCGACGTCCGATTTTGCCGGCACCAAGACGAGCGACTTCGTCTATTTATATGCGCACTTCGGTAATACCGATAATAGCCAAGCTGGGTTCGAAGAGTGGGCCCTGGTGAATGCCGCGCCCATTCCCGAGATGAACGCGCTGTTTCCTATTATCGGTTTTTTTGCACTGGCCTTCGCTACGCAATATTTGCGGCGACGTCACGCGCGGCAGTTGGGCGACATATAGTTTTCACGAGTTCATATTGCGGTGTTTGGCGGAGGCGACAGTTACTGTCGCCTCCGTTTTTTTTCGAATCGGATGGCGCAGTGTTGCAAACAGTCCCGCCTCACGCGTAATCTTGCGCCCGCCTATGTTCGCACTTCAACCGGAGATGAAGATATTCAGCGGTTCGGCCAACCGCGAGCTGGCCCAGCGCATTTGCAATTACATTGGAGTGCCGCTCGGCCAGGCTACGATTAGCGCATTTCCCGACGGCGAGACCTATGTCAAAATCGAAGAGAACATTCGTGGGCGCGATGTTTTTATTATTCAGCCGACATGTCCGCCGACTAACGACCATTTGATGGAGTTGCTCATCATGGTGGATGCGGCGCGACGAGCCAGTGCTGATCGCATCACCGCGGTGATCCCGTTTTTTGGATACGCACGGCAGGACCGAAAAGATAAACCGCGTGTTCCGATAACGGCCAAGCTCATCGCCAATCTCCTGGTGGCAGCCGGTGTTCATCGCGTCTTGACGATGGACCTCCATGCGCAGCAGGTGCAGGGATTTTTCGATATTCCGGTCGATCACCTCTACTCCATGCCGGTGTTGATCAAGTATCTTCGGCAAAAATTGACGCGGCAAACCGTGATTGTGTCGCCGGATGTGGGCGGGCTGAAGATGGCATCGGCTTACTCGCAGGCGCTCGGCGCGGGCCTGGCGATCGTGGCCAAACAGCGCAAGAGCGCCACTGAAACGGAGGCGTTGTATGTGATCGGCGAAGTGGAGGGCTGCGATATTTTGCTGGCAGACGATTTGACCGAAACGGCGGGCACACTCACTTCAGCGGCCACCATTTTGAAGAAACACGGCGCTCTCGATATTTACGCAGCGGTTGCGCATGCCGTGCTGGTCGATGTCGCTATCCCGAGGTTGCAAAAATCGGAAATTAAGGAATTAGTAACAACCAACAGCATTCCGGTGCGCAGGATCGAAGGTTTTCCGGTCGAGGTGCAGTGCGTTTCGGAACTTCTCGGCGAAGGGATGAAGCGGATTCACAATGATGAATCGGTTTCGTCGCTGTTTAAAATCGATAACGACAAAGGTTAAGCATGGCTAAGCAAGTAAAACTGACAGCGGAGCGCCGAGAAACCACTGGTGGCTCGGCGATGCGTAAATTAAAGCAACGCGGAATAATTCCGGCCATAGTTTACGGCGGCAAGGATAAGCCGCAGCCCCTGCAGGTCTCGCGTCGCGACATTAGCGTGATGCTGAGTCACGCGTCCGGGGAAAACATTTTGGTAGAACTCGAGGTCGCCGGCGAAAAGAGCTCGCGCATGGCAATGATCCAGGAAATTCAACATTCCCCGGTGGGGGGTGATGTGTTGCACGTTGATTTTCATGCTGTTTCGATGGACGAAAAAATCGAGGCCGATATTCCGCTCGAGGCGACGGGTATAGCTAATGGGGTGAAGAATTTTGGTGGACTGCTCGAGCAGAGCCTGCGCGTTCTGGCGGTAGAATGTCTGCCGCGTGATCTGCCGGATAAGATTACGGTGGACGTTTCCGCGTTAAATATTGGCGATTCGATTCACGTTCGTGACATCAAGTTGCCTGACGGTGTAACTGCAAAAACGCCAGTCGACCTTACCGCGTTCTCCGTCCTGGCCCCGGCCGTTGAAGAAGAGCCGGTAGCGGCGGTCGCCGAAACGGCGGCAGGTCCGGAAGTGATCAAGGAAAAGAAAGAGGAAGGCGAAGCAGCGACGCCCGCGGCGACCGGTGCAGCGAAAGCAGCCCCTCTGGCAGCCAAGGAAAAAGAGGCCAAGAAATAGTTTTGCATTCTGCTGGTGGATCGAGCGCTTCGTCGCACGATGCCGAATCTAATGCCGTTGGGCGAAACTAATCCTAGTAAGATTCGTTTGGTCGCTGGTCTGGGGAATCCCGGACCAGAATATGCGGGCACGCGCCATAACAT
>QHQU01000041.1 GCA_003219925.1 Verrucomicrobiota bacterium | reverse complement strand
ACCACGCGAACACCCTGGCTGGTTCCTGCTCTTTTGGGTGGCCTGCGCCTGGTTGACCCTGACCGCATTTCTTCTCGCGCTTTTCGACCTGCTGATGGTGCGGGCGCAAGACCGCGCCGCGCGGAGAATTTTGCGTGAAAAACTCGATCGCGATTGAACGGATATAAAACGCGCCAGGAAATGGAAGCAGACGAAGGTCGTCTGCTCGCTCCTTTCGCCCAAAAGTCAGGCGAATCGCGGGGCCGGCAATTTCCCGAGCCGCGTCACGCCTATCGCACCGAATTTCAACGTGATCGCGCCCGCATCATTCATTCGCGCGCTTTTCGCCGCCTGGAATACAAGACGCAGGTTTTTCTCAACGGCACCGGGGACCATTTGCGCACGCGATTGACTCACACGATCGAGGTCGCCTCGATCAGTCGCACCATCGCGCGGGCCTTGCGCTTGAACGAGGATCTGGCCGAGACCATCGCTCTCGCGCATGATCTCGGCCACTCGCCTTTCGGACATTCCGGCGAAGAAATGCTGGCGGAATGCATGCGCGAACACGGTGGCTTCGAGCACAACCGCCAAAGTTTGCGCGTTGTTGAATTGCTCGAGAACCCTTACCCGAAATTTCCCGGATTGAATCTGACTCTCGAAGTGCGGGAAGGCTTGCAAAAAAACCAGGTGAGCTCGCTCGAGGCGCAGATCGCGGACTTGGCAGATGAGATCACTTATTACAGTCACGACCTCGACGATGCGATCGACTTCGACATTCTTAATTTTGCGCAGCTTGAAGAAGTCGATGTCTGGAAAGTGGCGGCTGATTCGGTGCGCGCGCGTTATCCCCACTTGCGTGAGCCGGATTCGCACAAGCTTATCATTCGCGATGTCATTGATCGTCAGGTGCGGGACGTGATTGTGACCAGCGCAGAGCAAATCATGTCGGCGAAAGTTCAATCACGAGACGACGTCCGGAATCAGCCTGTGCTCATTCGATATGGTGACGAACTGGCAGAGGCTAATCGCGCGCTCCGGAAATTTTTGTATCAAAATGTCTATTACCATCCCCGGGTGGCGGAGGTAAACCAACGCGCCTGTGAGATGTTGCGAAGAGTTTTCGAAAGTTACCTTCTCGATCCCCGTCAGCTCGGGGATGCGGCAGCCAGGCGGATCGAGAGCGAAGGGTTGCATCGAACGGTGTGCGATTACATCGCCGGCATGACCGACCGGTATTTAATGGAGGAATATGCCAGACTTGGATATTGACTAGTACTCAGCCTGGCGGATGAAATCCGAACTGGGCTTGGAGTTCCCCCCAAAGCCAATCAACAAACCAATCTTTTTGGATCGAACCCGCTCCGGCGGAGGCAAGCGCTTCCGCTTTTTCGACATTTCCATTTAAACAGTAGAGATAAGTCAGCAGGAAGAAGTCATTGATATTGGAGAAGCCACGATCCTTCTCCGTCTCGAGTAGCTGAATGGCCGCGGGAAAATCGCGTCGAGCCAGCGCTCCTGCTATCAGATCGGGGGACGCTTCTGCCGGCACGGAATGCGACCGCTCAGAGAATTTCTCAGCGAGAGCGAGACGAAACTCATCGCTATTCTGAACAGCCAGAACCGGCGCGCGCAGCCGGCTGTGACGTAAATAAAGATCGAGATCGGCCAACCAGTTACTCCCCGACATCTCCGAGATAAACCGCATTTCTCGAACGAGAAAGAAAAGATCGAGAGACTTTCGCCATTCCTCAGGCCAAATTTCTTTGATAAAAGGGGAGGAAAGAAAACGACGAAGTGCGGCGGAGGTGTCGAAGTAATTGCGGCCGAACTGATATGCGGCTTTGAGGTCGGGATGCGCGTCGGTTAAACGTTTCGGATAAAAATCGCTCAACGGTTCGACGCCCTGTGTGATCCGATCGATTTCTTCACTATCCATCACAAATAAGCCGGACATTTGTTCGGGCGACTCGATACCGATTCGACCCAAATCTGAGCGCGTCTTCGCTTCGCTCCAGAATAAGCGAGCCAACTCCTGATCCGGCTGTTGAAGCGGGCCATTGCTTCCCATCATGATCCATTCCAAATCGCACGTCGCCCAAACGGACGCGTTTGAGAAGACATTGTGGAAGGCGCGCAGGATTGCCTTCGTCTCGTCTGTTGTGAGTTGAGAGATGGGCAACCAAAAGGTGACAATGCCGCCGTCCTTAAGGCGGTCGTGCATCAGAACGAAAAACTGTTGTGTGTAAAGATTGACTGTCCCAGCCACCTTCAAGGGTGGCGGCTCACCGGTGATAATGTCGTAGCGATCCGGGCTGACTTGAAGAAAGAAGCGGCCGTCCTGGACAAATGTCGTGACGCGTGGATCGCGCAGCGGATTTGAGTATTCACTGCCGGAATAAGAATCGGCGAGATCGAAAACTTCCTTCGAAATATCGACGACATCGAGATGCTTGAGACGCGGATCGCGAGTAAACGCGTCGGCGGTAATGCCAACGCCGTAGCACAATAAAAGCGCATTTTCGCTTTCTGGACGAAGCGCCAGCGGGAGATAAGCGAACAGGCGCATGTAGCGCTGACTGCGGGGATGTGTCCCCGACATCGAGTAAGCATTCGTTACCAGCCGATAATAATAGGGCTCACCGAAAAGATCGCGACGCAGCAACTGAAGAGTGTCAGCGGTTCCTTCGATTTTCTTTTGCAAGACCGATTGATCAGCTTCAAACGGACGACGAGCATTTTTGAAATGCGTTTCGTTGCGATGATACGGAAAAATTACCAGGGTTAATACGAAAGAGGCGCCAAGTGCAATCAGCGCGATTCCAACTGGTTTCCGTAAAGACCAGCTTTGTTTTTCGCAGGCGAGGAGAGCGAGGGCAGCGTAACCTGCGGCGAACAAGACCAAACTCGATTGGAATCCGAGCCAGGGAAGCAAGACGAAACCCGCGAGTATCGGACCAATCGCGGCGCCAACGGTATTAAACAGGATCGTTAGGCCGGTGCTATTCATCCGGTTTTTTAGTTCTTCCTGAACGCAGCTCACTATTGTCGGAAGCAAGATTCCGGAGAGAAACGCCACCGGAAACATCAAGGCGAACGACAGTCGCGCGATCTCCGGCCAGGACTCGATGTGGAAGGCTTTGCTATCGTCTTGAAGAACCGGCACCGGAAAAAAAACGTAAGATAGAAGCGTCCCCATCGCGACCAGGAGCAAGAGAAGCGGCATTATTTTTCGCGGCGTTGCGGTGGGGATTGCGCTGGCAGCGAGACCGCCGAGTCCAATTCCGGCCAGGACGACGGCAAGCATGGTGCAAAAAGCGGTCGAGCTGGATGCGACATACAAACGCATGAAGCGGAACCAGATTACCTCGAGGCCAAGAAACAGGGCACCCGTGCCCAGACTAACAAGAAGTAGCTTCCATGGGGTTTGTTTGCTTAACGAGAATTGGAGTCGGGTTGCTTGGGTTCCGGTGGGCTCTGTTCCGGCGAAGAGCCACGCAATTCCAGCCGCGGCGAGACTCAAACAAGCGGCGGTTAATCCCGTGCCAGGAAGTCCAAATCTTCGCATTAGGTAACCTTCTCCCAGGAGAGCACCGGCAACGCCCCCCAGGGTGTTGAAACCGTAGAAGGCGGCGATGACACAACCGAATTGGCGGCGATGTAGAAACGGATCCTCCAACAGCACAGGCAGGGTCAACCCCATGGCCGTGGTCGGAAAAAGCAGAACCAGGAACGAAGTCGAGAAGCGCAGGATGTTTAGCAGCTCCTGGTGGTGCCAAAGGGCCTGAAAAATGGGGCGCAGCCATTGTCCGAGGAGTGGAAGTCCAAGTACCAGCGTGCAACCGAAAACGGCGACGATTGATTCCAATCCCGCGTAAACCCGCAGCGGTCGAACCCGGCGGAGGCTTAACCGCGCGGCGATCGCACTTCCGAGAGCAAGGCCTGCCATAAAGCTCGACAGAATCAAAGCGGCGGACCAGACCGAATTGCCAAAAGCTAACCCGCTGAGTCGGAGCCAAAGAGTTTGAAAAAGAAGGGCGCTGCATCCGGAGAGAAAAAGAATGAGCGAGACAAGGGCGACGCGCACGAGTTCGAAACGTGCAGTGCCGCCTTGGTCACCGCAACCGCGGCGGCAATTTCCGCCACACCATCCGCTCGTCATCCCGAGCGTAGTCGAGGGATCCCGGGGAAGTTACCTTCAAGCTGGCGCATCGGGATCCCTCGACTGGCGCTCGGGATGACCGTGCTACGCCGCGGCGTTGCCGGTTTCGTCGCGCAGATATTGAATGACGAGACGCAGTCGTGTATTCAAGTCCAGCTCCTCGAGCACTTGCTGACGGCGCACCGGATCCTCGATGAAAGTCGAAGCCATCAAGTCGGCCAGCATCGCCAGATCAGTCATGTCGGTGACGTACCGATCGATTTTTGTCGGCAACTGCCGGCCGAGGGTCTTAAAGCGAGCGTAAAGCTCCAGGACCTTGGCGCCGAGCGCGTCTGTTTCCACTGTCGTTTCGTTATCGGATCGAAGTGTTTCGAACTCGGCGATTGGAAACGGATGCAATTGCACAAAATCCGCGAAGCACACCCGCTGCAAACCTTGTAAAATTAAATTGGAGGTGCCATCGCCACGGCCGACACAGGCGCGGATCAGTCCGATCGTCCCGACATCGAAAAAGTCGTCTTCGCTTTTCCACTGCGCGCTCTCGGGCCGGAGGAGTGCGACGCAGAACATTCGCTCGTGCGCCAGGGCGTGTGCGAGCATTTCGCGATAGCGCGGCTCGAAAATGCAAAGCGGGAGCAAGGCGTGCGGAAAAAGGACTGCGCCCGGCAACGGCATCACCGGCGCCTGATCGGGTAAAATGGCCACCTCTTTCATGCAGTCGAATCAAAAGAGGCAAAATTCGCGCCAAATTTGACTCCGCAACGAATTCGCGCGCGGACTATTTTTTTTGTTTAGAAATCGTGTTGGCCACGGAGTTCTTGAAAGGTGAGTTGCCCTTGATGAAGCGGATGGCGAAGCGGAGCGTAAATTAACGACGAACCGGCGTCGCGAAAAAACAGGCGCGAGATTGGCCCAAATTTGCCTGACGCCATAACGCATAAGCGCATTCCCGCAAGCTCAATCCACAACAACTCGAATAAAGTGAGCAAGTCACGAAAGTCTTCAGCGCGAGTGACAACTTTGAACACATCGGCGCCGGCTTTGCGGGCACGGAGCAATTTTCTATGCAGAACAGCAGGTTCAGGCGTGCGCTTGAAATCATGAAACGAACAAATTCGGCCAACACGCCGGCGGCGCGCTTCGTCCCACACCGGGCCCAACTCATGCAATGAGCGCAATTCAACATCGACGAATTTTGCCCGAGGCAGAAACTTCAGCAGCAGATCTCGACGGGCAGACCGCACCTTCTTGCCGCCTTCGGCCGGATGCCGTGCCGTGATAATGAGAGGCTGCCGAAGTTTCAACAATTGCGATTCGCGCAGATTCGGAAGATGATCGAGCCGCAGTTCAAACAAGTCCGGCGGCGCGCGCATTCCTGTTGCAAGCCGCAGTTCATCGACTGAGGCGATCACACCGACGAGAGCGCAGGTCGGAATTTTGATTCTGCGGGGCGCGCTCATAATTTATAATTCTTCGATGCTTCCGCGTAAACAGGAACTGAACAGGTAATTAATCGGCCTCGATCTAAAGACTCTACTGCGCACTATTCTCGCCATTCTCAGCGGACTCGGAGCGAAGTGACGCTCGCGCCTGGCGCGGCCAGCATTCGCTCGACATATTTGGCCAGAATATCGAACTCGAGGTTTACCAGGTCGCCCGACTGAGCGCTTTTTAAGTTGGTGTAACGACGGGTATGCGGAATGATCCAGGTGACAAAGCTTGCCGGCTTTACTTCTGCAATGGTTAAGCTGATCCCATTGACTGCGATCGATCCCTTTTCTGCCACATACCGCGCGCGATCTTCGGGCAAGGCGATCTCGAGGCGAGAATGCGATTTTGCAAAATCGATGATGCTGGCGGTGCAATCGATGTGACCCTGCACGAAATGTCCTCCGAGGCGTGCATCGGCGACCAGAGCGCGCTCGAGATTGACCATGCTATCGGGCTTGAGCGCGCCGAGGTTGGTGCGCGCCACCGTTTCCTCCAGAAGATCAAACGTCACTTGTTCGTGCCGATGTGATGCCACCGTCAGGCAGCAGCCGTTTACCGCAATGCTATCGCCGGTGTGGACATCGCCGGCGATCCGCGGAGCGGACAGCTGCAACTGCGTCCCGTGATCGGTCGCTCGAATCCACAGGACGCTCCCAGTTTCCTCGATCAACCCGGTAAACATTGGAGCGTCATAGTCAGGCGACACGCTTCGACGCGCAAATAATCAGCCGCGGAAGAATATGAGACCGACCAGTCCCAGGACCGGAATCAGAATGGGCAGAGCGTACCTAATAATATAAGCGAGAAATCCCGGCGTCGGCACGTGGCGCGATTCCGCGATCGCGCGGATCAGCAGATTCGGACTGTTCCCGATGTAGGTGAGGCCGCCGAAAAAAGTTGCCGCCACCGAAATGGCGGCGAGGCGGCTTCCATGATGCGACGCAAATTCTGCGACATCGGGAAGACGATTAATGTCGAAATGATCGAGACTGAGGCCGGCGGTAAAGAAGGTAAGGTAGCTGGGCGCATTATCGAGCACGCCGGAGAGCAGACCGGTGCTCCAGTAAAAATGCGCATCACTGGCGAGGTGAAAATCACTCGCGTGGAATTCCACGTAATCGAGCACTGGAATCATGGTGCCAAAGATGCCCAGAAAGATCCAGGCTACTTCGATGAGGGGCCGCCAACTAAACTCATTCGCTTCAAAGACGCGTTGCGGAGTGAAAAAATATGAAACCACCGCAACCATGAGCATCAACGGTTCGCGGACGCCGTCTGGGATAAAAACGAG
>QHQU01000040.1 GCA_003219925.1 Verrucomicrobiota bacterium | reverse complement strand
TCTTTTGTTGCTTCGCTATGTCCTCGGGATTGCTTGAACTGGTAAACGCAATCGTCCTGCCGTCCGGCGACCAGCGCGGCGGGCCAGCACCTTTCGGCAAATCGGTGAAAGTCCAGGCGTCACCGCCATTCATTGGCAGCATGGCAAGCTGCGGCGGCTCTGGTTTGCCATCTTTCTCGGTCGCCCTCATGAAAACGAGGAACTTTCCATCGGGCGACCACTGCGGTGAACCATCGTGCGGGCCATTGGTCAGCCGATGCGGCGGTTCTTTGTCAGCAGTCGAGACCGTCCAGATAGCGGTGTCGTAACCGGTCTTTTTTTCATTTACGCTCACGCGCACGAAAGCGACGCGCGATCCATCCGGCGAAATTTGCGGATCACCGATCCAGGCGAAATCGAACAGGTCCTTTTCGGTTATGCCGCGTTTGTCCGCGGCTTGCGACGCAATCGGAATGAATGAGAAAAGTGCGAAGAGAATCAGGCGACATGAGTGACTTGGCAGCATTCGCCAATGTTGCCGGCTGAGTGGCGAGCTGACACGCTTTTTCCGCACCGTTGATTCCGCCGGGATGATCGCGCCTCGCTAGAATGCCAGGCTTTCTTGCTTCGCGCCTGAAACGGTTGCCGCAACGCTCCCAAACTTCTTCACCAACTCACCCAATTTCGAGATGTAGTAGTCGACGTTTTCGTCGCGATTTTGCGGATCGAACTCACTGGCTAGTTTGGCCGCCTCGTAAGCCGCGACCTTCTTCGGCGTAGCCTTAATATAATAGCTGATCTGATCGCCCGGCCGATAGCCCCGGCCACTGGCCAGCGCCAGCTCGTAGGCCGCAGCGCGATTGCGCGCCGAGCCGGCAATCTTGGCCCGATATTTGTCCAATGAATCCTGGAGCGTGTCGGTCTTCATCAGCATTTCAATGGGTAATTCCCCATTACGGATTCGTTTTTCAAATTGATCACGTAACTCCGCGATTTTTGCCTGTCTCCCTTGCATGATCAGTTTGATCATTTCCTCCAGGAAAACGCGTTGGAACTTCTCCAGGCCGCGGGATTTGAGCGCGCCGCCCTTAATAATAACCTCACCGCTGCGAGTAAGCAGGGCATAGTTCTTTGCTTTGTAACTGAACATGGCGTCGAACTGCTCGTCGAACTCGACTTCGATGCCGGGCGGCAATTGTTTGGCCAAACCTTGGCGCAGTTGGTCGATCTCCGTTGCAGTGGCAGCCGTGTCGGCTGCATTGCCTCTACCTTTTGCAGGCGACACGCCTGCCTCTACAAAAGAATCGGGCGAAGATGATGGCGGCACAAAGTAGATGCCGTCGGTATCAACTTCGATCACTTGCGCGCCGCGTTCGGTCAACCAGGCAATCATTTTTTGTAGCAAATCGCGACCGATCTGGGTAACGCGCGCCGCCGCGTCGAAGTCGGCAAAGTGTCCCTGGGCGAACCCGAGATATCCATAGAAGCTGTTAATTAGAATCTTGAAGGTGTTTTGCAAGGCGTGGAGGTGATGCCACCCGCCACGATTTCCTTCTTTGCTAGCGAGCTGCATCTGCCCTTTGGCTTCGAGACGGAAACTACGCAAATCGGTCAGCAAATGCCGGAAGATCTGGAGCTGGTCGGTGACCGGAAAACAATCGAACTGCAACATGATCGATGGATAGAGCGAAGCGACGTCGCAGTGCCAGACGTTACGCGCGACCCCGGTGAAGTAGATGGCGGTGAAACCGCCTTCAAAATTGCGTGCCATCGGCATCTCCGGAATACTGTGTCGTTGCCGCAGATACTCGCGCAGAAAAAGGGCGTTGATACGGGTGGCGTTGCCGCGCACGATCACGTCCTGATAGTTGTAAGGGAAAATCTGCGCCTGGATGAAATAGCTCGGGCTTAGCAGGTCAGCCAAGGCACGAGTTTCTCGAACGGCGCACATAGCGCGGTTTCGGAAACGTTCGCTTTTCGCTAGATACTCGCGCTCTAGTGCCTTGCCGGTAAGCGCGGAAATTTCCGCGGCATCGCAGAAGCCGAAGTACTGCGCTACGTCAATGCGCTCGAAACCGCTGAGGGTACGCATGCCGACGTCGTAAAATTGCGCGAGAAGAAAGGTATCGACGAAGTGGCGGCCATCGACCTGGAACTTTGGATAATCAATGGTTTTCTCCGCGATTTGCAGGCGCGACGGGCGCGAGCGCAGGAATCCGCCGCTGCGTCCCCAATCCAGCTTCACTTTTGCTTTGCGGGCCCGTGCCACCAGATAGGGCAGATCAAATCGGAAAAGATCGTGCCCTTCGATTACGTCCGGGTCGCGTTTTTTAATAATTGCCGTGAGCTGTTTGAGCGCGTCACGTTCGGACTCCTCAGTATTCTCGGGATCGACTACGATGAGTTGCTCCCAACCGCTGTTATCAGACAAGGCGATGCTGGCGATGGGGTTCTGCGAGGCATCAGCCAGATCGCTTTCGCCAGTTGGTGAAAGCACTTCCAATTGGACGCGCTTTAGCTCTTCAAACGGCAGTTGCTTGAACAAGGTTCGGCCGCTCGCGCTGAGATAATGCTGCACCGGATCGCTCAGGGAGAAAAAACTGCGCCCGGCTTTCTTTAAGCCGTTGCGCAACGCGATCAGCTCCTTCCAGCTGTCAACCGTGACCAGCCATTTGTACCTCAAGTCGCCGGCGAGTTTCTGCGCGTTCTCGAGCCCGAGATCGGTGATATCGCCATCCGTCCAAACAAAGGGATGAAACGGTTCCACGTCCACCACGGTGCTGCCGTCTTTTTCCCGGCGATAGACTTTTACCGTTCCGGTTTCGCCCAGTTCGATTGCGACGATGCGCGGCGTTTTGTCCGCACCGAAAAGAAGCTCGTTATCCTCGAAAGCCACAGTTAGAGATTCCTCGACTTCGCTCGGAATGACAAATAACCCCTTCGCCACGGCCGGCGACGGCGGCTACAGCAGATCAAGAGAGGCTTCGACTTCTCTCGGCATGACAAGTATCGGTAGGGACATGAACGCTCGCCTTCTCCTGCTACTGTTCACCGCAACACTGCCAACTTTCGCCCAACAAACCCCGCAACAATTAGCCGAGGCGGAGTTGCCGTCGCTCCTCACCATCTACAAAGACATTCACACCCACCCGGAATTGTCGACTCAGGAACAGCGAACTGCTGCGCTACTGGCGAAGGAATTAAAAGCAGTCGGGTGCGATGTGACTGAGAACGTCGGCAAATACGATAAGCCCGAGCAAAAATGTTTCGGCGTCGTCGGCGTGATGAAGAATGGCGACGGCCCGGTGGTCTTGGTGCGCACGGACCTCGATGCATTGCCGGTGCAGGAAGAAACGGGATTGCCATATGCCAGCACGGTCGTGACCAAAAATGAAAAAGGTGACGATGTCCACGTCATGCACGCCTGCGGGCACGACGCTCACATTTCGATGATCATCGGGGTGGCGCGTTCCCTCGCGAAAATGAAAGACCAGTGGCACGGCACGATCGTTTTCGTCGGGCAACCGGCGGAAGAGGTTGGCACCGGTGCACGCGCCATGTTGCGCGACGGACTTTACACGCGCTGGCCGAAACCAAATTACGCCCTCGGGTTTCATGACAAAGCCGACATGGAGATCGGTCACATCGGCGTTACCGAGGGTTACACGTCCGCCAATGTCGATTCGGTTGATGTGACCGTGCATGGTATTGGCGGTCACGGCGCGTATGTCTATCGAACCAAAGACCCGATCGTGCTGGCTGCGGAAATGATCAATCAATGGCAAACGATCGCGAGTCGTGAGAACAATCCGCTCGATCCCATTGTCGTCACTGTTGGTTCCATTCACGGCGGGACCAAGCACAACATCATTCCCGATGAAGTGAAAATGCAGCTGACCGTTCGAACCTACAAAGCGGACGTACGGGAACGCGTCCTCGCCGCAATCGAGCGCATCGCGAAGGGCTGCGCCACTGCCGCCGGGCTGCCCCCCGACAAAATGCCAACCGTGACCGTGGAGCGCGATCAATTCGCACCCGCGATGTACAACAATCCCGAGCTAACCAAACGACTGGTCGCAGCTTGGAAGAAAACGCTCGGCGATCCAAACGTCGAAATGGTCGACCCAACCATGGGCGGCGAAGATTTTTCCGAATACAGTCTGCTGCCGGAGCACTCCATTCCGGCCGTGGATTTTCATGTCGGCGCGGTCGATCCGGCGAAAATCGCGGAATCAAAAAAGCCGGGGGCATCGCCGCTGCCGAGTTTACATTCGAGCAAATTCGCGCCCGTGCCGGAACCAACGATTCGCATTGGAATGGTGGCGATGACCGCGGCGGTGCTGGATCTGATGAAGAAGTAATGGTGGCTAACCCGGCCTGATCGGTGATCCCGAGCGAACGCCTGACGTGCGCGGTTCTTGGGCGCCTAAGTCGGGTGGCTTGGTCGATTGCGGGGGCCGCCTGCATACTGCGTTTCGCGGTGACGACTCGCTTTTCCATTCCCATTAACACCGGCCTTTAGGCCGGTGCAGGACACCGCCGAAGATGGACATGAGCCGTTTTAACGGCTTACCCTCTTTGCGCATGTCAGTGCACTCCTATTCCCGCTGCTGGGTGCATCTAATCTGGGGAACCTTGAACCGTGAAAAGCTACTCCACAAACAGGCTGCGGCTCGCCTCTCCCGTTACCTCAGCGAATACGCTGACACCAAAAGCGTTTACATGAAGATCAATTACGTAAACGCGGATCACGTTCATGCGCTGGTCGATCTCTCGACTAATTTGTCGATTGAGGAATTGATGCAGTTACTCAAGGGAAGTTCTTCGCATTGGGTCAATGTAAACAATATTCTGCAGGGGAAATTTGCTTGGGGGCGAGGCTACGGCGCCTTTTCGGTGTCGGAATCTAATGTCGCACAGGTTGCTGCCTACATTGCCGGGCAAGAGAACATCATCGGGTGCGCACCTTCGCGGAAGAGCTTCGGGAATTTATCGAGCGCCATGGCTTACGCTGGCAGGATGAGAAAAGCCGTTGAAACGGCTTATGTCCATCGCGGCGGTGGCCGCACCGGCCTGAAGGCCGGTGTTAATGAGAGTGTGCCATCGGGTTCCAGCCGATGATCGTGGGAACATCGGCTGAAGGCGAATGCCATTGATCTATTTTACCCGCACGTTTTTGCGCAGAAACGTCGGCACGTCCAAGTCCTGACCTTCCACGATTGTCGGCTCGCTTTTTTCAAAACGACCGCGGGTGAGCGGCTCGAATTGCAAAACTTCCTGTTTCGCTGCGGCAGCCTTTTCGCGCTTCGCGTTTTCCGTTTCAACTTTTGGCGCTATCAACGGTTTCTTCTTTGGCGGAATGATTCGCGGCGTGGTGGGTCGGGGAGCTCGCTCCATCTCCGGTTCCATTTCGGTCTCGGTCAGCTGAGATTCAGGGACTGCTTCACGCGGCGGTAAAACATCTTCGACCGCTGGTTCCGATGGAACAATTTCGTCATCTTGAAAAATCTCTGCTTCCATTACTGGCTCTACTGTCGCCTCCGGTTGAACAAACTGCACGATCTGAGGTTCGGCCGCCGGTTCGACAACAGGCTCCGGAGGCAGAGGCGGGGACGGTGCCGCGTGAGCCTTTGATTTGCGCGGCGCAACTTCCACCTCGTCCGCGGGTAGCGAGCTAATCAAGGTAACGCTCAATCGATCGCCCATGCGGCCATCGACGGCTGTGCCGAACAGGAGTTGGGTGTGCTCGCTGATGTGCTTGTTCAATTCGCGCATCAAAATTTCCACCTCCGACAAAGTCATTCCCGGCCCGCCGGTGACCTGGACCAAGACTCGCGAGGCATCGGCCAGCATGCGCCCACGATCCATCAGCGGATTCTTTAACGCCTGGGCCAATGCCTGATGTGCACGATACGCATGATTCCGGGCCGCTGGATCAAGTTCACAATCGAACGCAAACTTTGGCTGATTGTCATGTCGGCAACGGCAAAAGCCTGATGAATACCGGCTTTCGGGGCGACCATGTCAGCCATGCGATCGTTTTCGAAACAGACCACGGCGTCGGTGGTTTCGTGCAGGCGCGCGAGCGCATCCCGGGCTTGGGCAGTACGACGTTTCCCTTCAAAAGTAAACGGCAGCGTCGCGAACCCAATAACGAGCGCGGCCATTTCGCGCGCGATTTGCGCGATCACGGGCGCCGCGCCAGAGCCCGTCCCACCGCCCAATCCGGTACAAATGAAAATCAGACGTGCTTCCGCCAGCGCCTGGCGGATTTCATCGGCGGATTCTTGCGCGGCATCGAAACCGAGCTCGGGATCGCCGCCAGTTCCAAGGCCGCGCGTAAGGGAACGCCCCAGCTGCACTTTGACCGCCGCGACGGAGCTGGCGAGCGATTGGACGTCGGTGTTGGCGGCAATGAGATCGGACTTGTCCATTCCGTCGAGCACGACGCGATCGAGTGCGTTCGAGCCGGCGCTTCCGACCGCGATCACCTTGATCGGAATGATTTGGTCTTCCCGTTCCGGCAAACTGTAGTTTCGGCTTAGTTGAATCATATTGTTATTTCTTGTCTATTTCTTGTTAGGAAATGTTGTTTCGCTGTCGCATTTCTCTTCGCCCTCATCCCGAGCGGAAGCGAGGGACCTCTCGATTGTCTTGTCGGACATCGCGAGGTCCCTCGCCGTCTGCGCGGCTCGGGATGACATGCTTGGTAAAGTGCGTCGTAGTTCAATCATCGTATCCCCGGCAAAAAGCGGCTGAAAATGCGACCGAAGCCGCGCCGCTGCGGTCGCTCCGCCTGCACCGCCTGCGCATATTTGATCAACCCGATCGCAGTTGAAAATTGCGGGTTCTGAAAGGCGGAGGTCAATCCCGACATGGTCTGGGCGTGCGCGACCCGCGCCGGAATTTCAAAAATTTCCTCAGCCAGATTGTCGATCCCGCGCAGCAAACTGCACCCGCCGGTGATGAAGATTCCTTCGCCAATGAAATTAATGAACGCTTCCTCATCAAGGGTGCGTTTGAGCAGTTCGAACGTTTCGCGCATCCGCAGATGAATGATGGTGTTCAAGGTCTCGCGTTCGACTTCCTTGCCCGCGAAGCCGGAATCATCCTTCAACACCACCGTTTCTCCCGGCAGACAATTTCCCAGAATGACGCTGCCTTCATCGATCTTTAACTTCTCCGCTCGCGCCATCGGGATACGCAATCCCATCGAAATATCGTTGGTGATGTGATCACCCCCGATCCCGATTGTCCCGCTCTGCTTGACCGCGCCATCGACATATAAAATGAAATCAGTCGTCCCGCCGCCGATATCGATCACCAGAGCACCGAGATTTTTCTGTTGTTGCGTCAACACCACCTGCGCGGAAGCCAGCGCGTTAAAGACAACGTCTTCCACCTCCAATGGCAGTTCCTTCACGCAACGAATCGTGTTTTGAATCCGGGTGCGCACACCGTGGATGATGTGAAAATCGGCTTCCAGTTTCTGACCCAGCATGCCAACGGGATTGAGCACGCCGTCCTGCCCGTCCACGTGGTAATGCTGAATGATGGAATGAAGAAACGCGTTCTGTGCTGGAATGCTCACCTCGCGCGCATTGATCTTCACATCCTCGATGTCCTGTTCATCGATCTCCTCGTAGTCGTCCGGCAACATGACGCAGCCACGATTGTTAAAACTTTGAATGTGCGCACCCGTCACGCCGACGTAGACCCCCTTGATCATGACATCACTCTTGGTCTCGGCGTCGCTCAACGCTTCCAGGACACACTTCATCGCCGTCTCAAAATCGACAATCTCGCCTTTGCGTACCCCACGTGATGGCGCCTGCCCAACGCCCAAAATTTTCGTCGTCCCGTCCAGCCTCGCTTCGCCGACAACGACGCAAATTTTAGACGTCCCAATTTCCAACCCCACCATCAGATCGTTACTGGCCATTTCTTATTCCTTCTTTCCTTTCTGCGTTTGTTTCTGCAATGAAAACGGTTGCGGGCCATTTTGATTTTTTCCCGCGGCCGGCGCTGATGATTTCGCGCTCGCTTTCGCCGGCGGAGGCGCCACTGGAATTGCCTTCATGATGCGCGGCGTTTCATCCGGGTCGATCGTGTCGTTGATCACTTCCGCTGCTGGTTTCATGAACGTGACCGGAATGTTCCGCTGCACCAAGAGGTTGACGGTTTCGATCTCACGCCGGGAATCGTCGGCATAAACGAGAAACTGTTCGAGACGCTGAATTTGTTTCTCCAGATGATCGAATCCAACTGTGATTCTGGTGTGATTTTTGTCCGTCACCACCAGACAATAGCCTTTGGAAACATCGATCTCGCGAATTTGAAAACGCGTTTGCATGAAGCTACCGGCGCTTAAACGCAATAGTTCCAGGGCCGCTTTCGCTTCAACCGATTCGACAATTTTCCCAGGTTCGAGTGATTCGCTGGTGCAGCCCGTGACCAGGGGCAGTCCAAGATATTCCGGCAACAATTTTTTCTCCTTCATCAGCACCCCGCGAGCATCCATCAAAAAAGCGACGTTGGATTGAAACGGATCGGTGATTTGTTTTTCGCTCGTGATCCAGGCGATCGGCTTGCGCTCGAGGATGCGAATGTCGATCTCGCCAGGCAATTTGCGCAACACCTCCACCTCATCCACCTGTGGCAACTGCTGCAAGACTCGATGCACCTGCGCCAAGTTGACCTGAAAAATATTTTCGCCTTCGCGCAAGCCGGCAATTTTCAAAACCTGATCGCGCTGCAACGTGCCATCCGTCTGCATATCGATCATGGTCAGGCGATAGTCCGGATTTTCGAAAAAGAACCGGCGCATCCCCACCCGCGCACCGAAATAGATTCCGGCGCAGATCGCAGCCGCCAGCGCGATTTTAGAAATGAAAACGAGCACTCGCCGGTTGCGATATTGCGTGGCCTTGCGCGCTCGCACCTTTACGTCCAGCAAATGTTGCTGTTTGCGCTGGCGCGGATTGGAAACGCGCTGATTGCGGGGCCGTTTGCGGGTGGAACCGCTTAATTTCATTTCGCGCCCTCCCGCCGCGCGCGCGACAATTCGATAATACGAAGGCAAAGCTCGTCGTATTTGATCCCAGCCGCCGCGGCCGCTTCCGGAAGCAGGCTCGCCTCTGTCATCCCCGGAATTGTATTTACTTCCAAAACGCTCGGCTCAGCGTTTTCCGGCAAGAGCACATCGACTCGCGAGTAGACTTGCAACCCGATCGAGTGATACGCACGCAAGGCCAGATCCTGAATCTGGCGCGTCAGTTTCGCTTCAATTTTCGCCGGACAAACATGTTCCGCGCCGCCGCCGGCTTGAGGGTTGAGAAATGGATACTTGTTGGTGAAATCGTAAAAGCCGCCTTTGGGAATGATCTCGAGAATGGGCAACGCTTGATCGCCCAGAATTCCGATCGTCAATTCGCGGCCGGGGACAAACTCTTCCACCAGAAGCTGTCGATCGAATTTGCGCGCTTCGGCGAGCGCTCTCTCCAACTTACCGGCCTCCTTAATAATATAGACTCCGACAGTCGATCCCTGCCGCGGCGCCTTGATGACCAAGGGAACGGGCAACGTCGGCTTTTCATTCGCACCAATCACCTGCCACCGAGGAGTGGTGACACCTGCCGCTTCGAATTTCTTTTTCGATTCGATTTTATCGAATGCGGTCCAGCTTTCTTTGACGCCATCGCCGGTATAAGGCAGACCGCGATTTTCCAAAATCTGTTGGACTTGGCCGTCTTCGCCAAACGTCCCGTGAATGGCGAGGAAGGCGAGATCGATATCTCTCGGCAACTCAAAATTTTCGTCGCGGACATCGATTTCGAAAACCTCCGCCCCGCGCGAGCGCAACGCCTTGGCGACACCGCGAGCGGTCGCGAGCGAGACATCGCGTTCCGAACCCGGTCCACCCATTAATACCGCGATTTTTTTTGGTAGCGCGTTCATTTCTTTCACTCTTCCTCCCCTACGATTTGCACTTCGGTTTGTAATTCGACACCACGTTTTTCCCGAGCCGTCGCTTGAATTTTCGCGATCAACTTCAGCATTTCCGCCGCGGTCGCCCCGCCGTCGTTCACAATAAAATTTCCATGCACCTCCGAGACCCGCGCTTTTCCGATGGCGCAATTTTTCAAGCCAAGCTCATCCACTAATTTCCCCGCGGGGATATTGCCCGGATTTTTGAAAATGCATCCCGCACTCGATGCAGCCGGCTGGGTCGTTTTACGTTTGTGCTGTGATTCCTCGAGTTTGCGCACGATTTCGTCCTTTCCTCCGGGCACACCACGAAATATTGCCGAGACGGCGTAGTTTTTCTCCAGCGTCGGCACATGCCGGTAATACACTTCCATCTCTGACGGGGTCATCGTCTTTGCATTCCCTTCCGGGTCGAGAACACGCACGCTGACGACATGCTCAAAAGTCTGTCCGCCCATCGCGCCGGCATTCATTCGCAATGCGCCTCCGACCTCGCCCGGAATCCCTTCCATCCATTCCAGACCACCAATGCCAGCGTCGCGTCCGGCGTAAGCAACTTGCTTTAATTTCGCGCCAACACCGGCCGTGATCTCGTTTTCATTCACCGCGATATCATCGAACTCGCCCCCACACGGATGAACGACCACACCTGTGATTCCGCCATCGCGCACCAGAAGATTCGAGCCGCGTCCGATGACAAAGAGCGGATGATTTTCACGTCGACAAAAACGAATCAGCTCGGCAAAAGCCTTCTCCGTGCGCGGCTCGATCCAAAACTGAGCCGGACCGCCCACGCGCAAGGTAGTGTGTTTCGCCATTGGCTCGTGCAAACGCACTTCGCCTTCTTCGCCCACGATCCCCTTTAATTTTTCCGCGACCACCAGCCCCGCCGCCAGAATCGATAATTGCTCGTGAATATTTCCCGCGCCGAGACTAAGGACGAGATCGCCCGACGCCAGCATGTTGCCGACGTCGTGATGGACGTGAGCGAAACGCGATTGATAAGTGACGCCGCGATGACCATGCGCTGAAATGGCATCGGCAATGGTTCGCCCGCTGATCCCGGGAATGGGCGGCTCGCTCGCCGGATAAACGTCGGTGATAACAACGCGATCGGCCTGATCGAAGGCAGCGCCAAATTCCTGTCGCAACGCCTTGGTTCGGGTGTAGCGATGCGGCTGAAACATTGTCAGCACGCGATTGCGCCCAGTCGAACGCGCCGCGGCAAGGGTGGCCCGAATTTCGGTTGGATGATGCGCATAATCATCGACCAACAGAAAACGGTCGCTGGCATATTTGATTTCGAAACGCCGGCGCGCGTGCCGAAATTTGGGCAAGGCTTTGGCAATCTTCTCGAACGGAATACCGAGCTCGGTTGCCAATGCGATAACCCCAACGGCGTTCTGGACATTGTGCCGGCCCGGAACATTCAGCCGCGCTTCGCCCAGTTTTTGACCCTGTCGGAAAACAGAAAAGATTGAGGCAAAATCCTGCAGTGAAACATCCTGCGCTCGATAATCGACACTTTCGCCAAATCCGTAGGAAACCGAGCGGTCGGACTGACAAACCCGCGTTGCAACCGCGTCGTCGGCGCAGAAAAAAACTTTGCCGGAGGTTTGGCCGATTAACTGATGAAAGACCCCTTCGATTTCCGTCAGGTCTTCATAAAAATCGAGATGTTCCGGCTCGATATTCAAAACCAGGATATGTTCGGGATGAAAACAACGAATGGTGCCGTCGCTCTCGTCCCCTTCGGCCACAAAAAATTCACCACGCGGATCCCAGTGCGCGTTTTGTCCGAGGATCGGAATTTCCGCGCCGACGTAATGCGACGGATGCAACCCGCCCTCGCGCAAGACATGTGCGGCCATAGCCGAGGTGGTGGTTTTACCATGCATGCCGCCGATAATGATCCCGCGCTTTCCCTGCATGATCGCGGCGAGCGCTTCGGCACGCCGGGCCGCCCGTGTTTCCAATTGGCGCGCGCTAACGAGAATTGGATTATCGGACTTGATCGCTGAGGAATAGACAATCAACTCGGCTTCGACCGCGTCCTGCGCACGATGTTGCGGGAAAAATTGCAGACCCAGCCGCTGTAACCGTTCCACTTCCAGCGAAATCGATTTGTCCGATCCGCTCACCTGGTGTCCGAGCTCGAGCAGGAGTGCGGCAATGCCACTCATCCCGCTGCCGGCCACGCCGATAAGATGAATGCGGTGATGCTCACGCGTGAGAAATCGCGATAAACTGAGTTGAGCAGACCCGGTTTTCATGCGGCAGCGGTCGTATATTTCTCCATCGTTTCCACCACCGCAGTGGCGGCGTTTCTCGTCGAAAGTTTGGCCGCGTTCTGCGACATCCGCTCCAGGCGCCCCTGATCTTCGATGAAGGGACGGATTTTTTGTGAGAGCGCGTCGTCTAAAATTTCCGATTCCTTGACCAGGATGGCGGCATCTGCCTTCACAAAGACTTCGGCGTTACGCGCCTGATGATCATCTGCGGCGTAGGGAAACGGAATGAGGATGGCTGGCAAAGCGAATGCGGCCAGTTCGGCCAGACTGGCAGCGCCGGATCGGGCAACAGCGAAATCGGCCGCGCTGTAAAGTTCCTCCATCCGATGATGAAACGCCGCCACAAAAGCGGGCAGTTTGGCGCGCCGATAATTATCAGCCACCAGTTTTTCATCGCGCGCGCCGGTCAGATGAATCAGCTGCAGCTGCGCTCCATCCAATGATGGCAGCGACTTGATCATCGCCTGGTTGATCCCACTCGCACCCTGACTCCCGCCCATCACCAGCAGGGTTGGGATGTCCGCACTTAACCCAAGTTTTTCCCGTGCGGCCTTACGATCGAGCCGTTGCAATTCTGTTCGAATGGGCGTGCCCGTCACTTCTGTTTTCACTCTGGGGAAAAAGGGCGCGCATTCCTTGAACCCGAGCAAAACTGCTCGGACCAATCGCGCGGTCATTTTGTTGGCTTTGCCGGGGATGGCGTTCGATTCGTGAATGAATGTTGGGACGCCGCGCATCTTTCCGGCGAGGACTGGCGCAGTAGATGTAAACCCGCCCATCCCTAGAACGACCTGCGGGTTGAACCGTTGGTAAATGGAACGGCAACGCCTGAAACTTTCGTTGAATCGTCGAACAAATCCGAGGATGGCGGGTGAAAAAGGCGATGGCAGACCAATGGTAGGCAATTTTTCGAACGGAATTTCCGGATGTTCCTTCAGAGCGAGCGCATCGACATCTTTTTCCGAAACAAAAAGCAGCACCTCGTGTCCACGCTCGCGCAACACTTCGGCGACGGCCAGGCCCGGGAAAAGATGCCCGCCGGTTCCTCCGCATGCAATGATCGCGTTCATAGGATGTTGTATGGCGGTATGCAGATCGGTGGATCGGCCGCTCCGCGGGCGATGCCAAAAATTGTGCGGCTTCGCCGCATTATTTTAGCACCGAGCAAGGGACTGCTCGATCCACCCGGCAATCTGAAATCTGAGATCTGAAATTTGAAAT
>QHQU01000039.1 GCA_003219925.1 Verrucomicrobiota bacterium | reverse complement strand
GCCGACACCGTCACCCTGATTCATGCGGTAAAGAAAGCGATGCGAATTTCGGGCGACAAAATGAAAGCAGCGGCGGAAATGGTTAAGAAGTTTGCCGGAGCCACTCCGGCTGAGCAAAAGTCGAAGCTGACTCCCCTTGGGCGTAAGGAAACTGTTAACGGTATGCCGACGGATGTTTTCACCACCGACACGGCAGTGGGCAAGGCGACTTATTACATCGCTACCAACTACCCGGACGCGGCCGCGATTATGAAGGAAATGAAGACGGCCCAACCGTCTGCTTTGGCGAACTCCGGCACAAGCATTCCCGATTTTAGGGACCTGCCTGGCGTTCCTGTGAAAATTGAGATGGATACAGTAAGAGGGCGTGTCGTCATGACCCTCGTTGCGGCCAAGCGCGATCTGATACCGGACAGTGAATTTTCTGTTCCGCGGGATTATACCGATGTGAAGATGCCCGATATTTTCAGCGGGAAAAACCCGCCAGATAATCCGGCGGAGAAAATGCCCGCCTCGCCGCGGGTCGCGCCGATTCCATCGGCCACGCCTTAATTAGGCGCTTTGCAGTGGTGTCGCCATTTATTCTTGCGTCGAATTCGCCGCGGCGACGCGCTCTTTTAGCGGAGGCGGGCTATGAATTCGAAATCATTGCTCCAGCCGTGAGCGAAACGGCCTCGACCCATTTGTCCCTGCGCGAGCTCACAATCGCGAACGCCACCCGCAAGGGATTGGCTGTCTCCCGGCTTCACCCGCGTCGGATGGTGCTCGCAGCCGACACCCTTGTCGCACTTGAAGGGGAAGTCATCGGTAAACCGCGTGATCTGACTCATGCGCGCGCGATTCTGCGGCGGTTGAGCGGACGAACGCACGATGTCTGCACAGGGGTTTGCATAATAGATCCCCAAAGGAAGATCAGCTTCGCTGAGATCTCACGGGTTCGTTTCCACAAGCTGAACGCGAGCGATATTGCCAATTACTTTCGCGTGGTGAATCCGATCGACAAAGCTGGGGCCTACGCCGCGCAAGCTGCCGGCCGAAGTATTATCGCATCGGTTGAAGGTTCGTTTACCAATGTGATCGGCCTGCCGATGGAATGCACAACCGCATTCCTCGCGCAATTTGGACTGCGTCCCCTTAACGTGTCTCGGCCACGACTTCCGGCGAGCTGGCCGGCGCGGGCGCCGGCTCGCGTTTCAATACCCGGTACAAAAACCAAACGATGAAACAATTGGCCGCGAGAATAATGACCGCAGCGATAGTGGGACGATAATAAATGTGGCGTACTTCCAGCGGGATCAATGCTCCGGTAGCGAACACCATGAGGTATTCCGCCCAGCGTTTTTGTAGATAAACGCCTATGCCTTCGGTGAATAGAACCGCGGAATAAAAGAGGCTGAGGAAGCCCGTCGCGCGCCAGACGCCGCCACCAGCGAGCAAGGCCTGTAAGCGGTTGAGTAAGTAATGCACCGCTTTGCTATGCTTGAGCAGGATCTCGTCTGCCACCCAGTCCGAGATATTATCCATCCAAGCAGCTCGCGAATTCAAAAAAAGAATCGAGACCCCAAGGACAAGCAGCAGGATTCCTTTGGCAATTTTGAAAAGGGCGATCAGCTTGAGATAGCGAACGCGGGTTTGAGGCCGCAAAATTTTGAGATCAGCTGGGGAATGAGACACGCTTGATCCTCCCCTGATCTGCTTCACTCTGCAACGATTGCGCTCCCGCGACAGCAGATCTCAAACTTGTTTCCATCAGGATCTTCAAAAAATAACGCGTAATACCCAGGGCTGTACTCAGGCCAGATTTGCGGCCCTTCCAGGTTTTGCCCGCCGGCGTCGCGCACAATTTTAGCCACGCGATCTATCTGTTCGCGTGTCTCCGCCCAAAAAGCGATCCGGGTCTCGTTTGGGCGATGATTAGCGTCTTCGGTAAACCCGAAAAATTCCGCTGGTTTACCTCCGCCGTCTTTTTCAAATGCGCCCCATTCTTCCGCGCTTTTATTGAGAGTAAATCCAATCGCCGGCAAGATTTTGGCGAAAAACTCCTGCGCCCGCGCGCGGTTTCGCACGCGCAGATCGATGTGATCAAAGAGGCGACTTTGCAAAGTTCCGGCTGGGTTAGCTAGGCGACAATGCGGCCGCGAATAAACCCTTCAACGAGCAGTTTTCTCACTGGGATTGTGCGGCAATCGATCGATTTTCCGACCGCCGTAATTCAACTTTTCTTTAGTTCCGCTAAAGCTTGCAGTACTTCCTCGCTATGGGTCTGTGGTTTTACTCCGGTAAATACGCGCGCGATTTTCCCTTCCGGGTTGATGATGAATGTATTGCGCGCCGACATCTTCTTCCCGTCATAATCCTTCACCGAACCATAGGCTTCCGACACCTTGGCATCGGTGTCGGCCAGTAGTTTAAAGTTCAATCCTTCCTTTGCACAAAAGTTCTTGTGCGATTCGGCGTTGTCTACACTCACCCCCAGAATGATAGCACTGGCGTTTTGGTATTTAGCCAGGTCGCGCTGAAAGGTTTGTGCTTCCAGGGTGCAACCACTGGTAAAATCCTTAGGGTAAAAATAGAGAACTACCCATTTGCCCTTGTAATCATTCAAACTAACCTGCCTGCCGTCGTTAGAAGGAAGATTGACCGCGGGCGCAACCGCCCCAGCTTGTGGTAAATTTTGTGCCATAACGGTTGATAGTGCTGATAAAAGAATTGTTGCTGCAATAATACCTTTCATTTGGTGACTCCAATCTGTTTAACAGGGATCGGCGCTTAAGTGCGCCTCTTCGCAAACACCATCCAGTAGATTCCAGTAAGCATCAAGAGCTTCATTAGCCGCGTTCATAACAGTGTCAGCTGAGGTGCCTCTATTGAGGCAATGCGCCAGTGCGGTTCGTTCTCTGGCGCGATGCTCGAGGTCAGCGGTGGCGTGAACAGTAAAGTAGCTTAATGCACTCTTGCTTTGTATTCCGTACGATTCACGGAGGCCGCGCAGCTTTTCAGTTGCTACTTCTGGTTGTTGGGACTCGTAGGCATAAAGGGCGGTGAGCCCGCTGGCGATGCCCTGGCCTGTTAAACGATCGAAGATGGAGGTAGTGCTGGCTACCTTGGCAAGAGGCGTGGCTCGTTTGACTTTATCTCGGTCTTGTCCAATCGCTGTCGCAAAATCAAGCCATAACTCAGGGTGCGGCGCGGGATTGGTCAGTTCGTCGAGTAAATTGTCCTCCAGCGTGCGTCTGGTAGAAAAATCTTCGGCACAGCTAATCGCGTTCTCCAGATAATTCGGGAAAGCCGCGACATGGGGATAATAGACGCGAGAATAGGTGGCAAGCTGAGAGCGGGTCAATTCGCCACGTTGCCAGGCACGGTAAAATGCATGCTGCAGGATCGATCGCTCGCGAATCAATTCATCCAAGGCACGCAGGGTTTCTTCGGTTCTCATAACGTACAATGCTTCGGCGGCTCCCTGCCGGAACGCAAGTCTAAAAAATTTCTGGCAGGTGTTCGCGCTAGGCAACCCAGTTCCACTGGGAATACATCACCATAAAAAGGGCAGCCAGCATGCTTGAGGCGACGACGTAGCCGAGATGAAAAGCGCGACTGCGAGCGCCAAAGAGCGCGAGGACGATAAAGAGAGGAAAAATGACGAGGTCGAAGCGCGGAATAGACCCGAGCATACCCCAGCAAGAAAAGAAGCCAACTGATGTCCAGATGTAAGCACTGTAGGAGATGCGCAATCGTGTCAGCCCGGCTATAGCGGCGCCTAGTGGTACAAGCAGGAAACCAAAATCGAGTTTATCGTGATGCTCCGGGCTTAACGGTGGCGCGTATCGCAGGAACCAGGCAAGAGGATGCCAGGGCCACATCAAATGCCGTTCCCAGATACTCTGGACATCGAACATGACGGTCCAGCTGCCAAATTTCAGCTTTAGAAAGAGGGCGAAGGCCAGGAGAGCGGTCGGAACCAGCGCAAAAGCCGTGATGTTCCATCCAATCTTTTGCAACCTGAAGTTGCGTTCGTGGAGGTATTCAATCAATAAAGGAAGAGCGAGGATCATTCCTTGAGAACGAGTCAGGGTTGCCAGAGCAGCTAGAATACAAGCCAACAGCCATCGGTTAGTGCGCGCGTAATAAAACGCCGCAACGGTCAATGCCAGAAACAATGATTCGCTGTAAACGCCAGAAAAGAAAAAGGTCGTCGGAAAAATTAAAAGATAGGTAATTGTGCGGGAAATGAGGTCCTCGCCAAAGTCCATCGCTAGAAGCGCGCGAGAGTAAGTAAGAGCAATAAGTAAGGCAACGTTCGAGATCGCGATAGCAATTACTAGCCACCAGTAATCGTTCTCAGGGAGAAGGAGCAGCGCGTGAACAGCCCGGATAAGCAGCGGGTAAAGTGGAAAAAAAGCAGCGTTACTGGGAACGCCAGGCTCATAGCGATACCCATCCCTTGCAATCTCGAGGTACCAGCCCGCATCCCAGCGCGACAACATATTGATCCAGGGATGAGAAGTTGGAGAAATGTGATCGACGACGGCGTGCCGGTTGCCGTCGGGGCCGATCTCCCAGGCAGAGGGAAAGGCGACAGGAAGCGGAAGTAAGCGAAACCCTAGCCATCCAACCAGCAAGAGAGCTAATCGGGTAATGACAAACGGGACGATTACCTCGCAGGTGAACCATTTGGGTATTTTGGAAAAGGCAGAACCGATTCGCGCTTTCAAAACATCCGGGCGAGTAATCAAAAGGTGACGAGAATTTGGACAATCGGACATTCCACTCGAACAATCGAGGAGTTTATTGGCGCGCTGCAGGCAAACGGAATCAAGCTCGTCGCCGATGTCCGTCTCTTACCAGGCTCGAAGCGCTATCCGCAGTTTAACAAAGAGGAACTGGCGACATCCCTAAGGGAGGACGGAATCGGCTACGAACATTTCCCGGAACTGGGCGGGCGGCGAAAGGCGAGGAAAGATTCGCGCAACACCGCCTGGCGCAACGAATCATTTCGCGGTTACGCCGACCACATGGAAACCGCGGAATTTGCCAATGGAATTGCGCGATTACAACAGATGGCAGACCGCGATGGCGCGACAGCCATCATGTGCGCCGAAGCAGTGAGGTGGAAGTGTCATCGCAGTTTAATTGCCGATTACTTAAAGTCACATGGTGTTGCAGTCATTCACATCATTGATGCGAGCAAAGCTGAGCCGCATCCCTTTACTTCGGCGGCGAGGATTGTGGACGGGAAACTTAGTTATTCCAGGAATCAGTAAGAGTTTTTGCAGGCACTCACAATCTCCTCGTTCTTGAGTTAACATTTAGGTGTCGCACATCCGACATCCAAAAATTAACTCGGTTTCAGCGTCCCGGCACCCCAAACGCGCCGTGGGGTTAACGCCAATGGCGGTGCGCAACGTAGGCAGGAATCGGGGGCGATGTTTTTTCGCGCTCCAGCATTCTTTCCGCGAGCCAATGAAACCATTCGTTCCCAGTCTCCCGGTTCAGGGTGCGTCGCCATTCTTCGGAATAGACTTTCAGTTTCTGCCACGAGATCACAAGTGGACCACTGAAAAAATCATCCACCAAATCAAGCGTCACTTCTCGGCGATAAACCAGAACACCGAGGCTTTCCCAGGTGAGCGAGACTAAATAAACTGCATCTTCCCCATCGGGCCCGAGCACTTCTCGTATTTTTGCCGAGTCAGCTCCATCGGGCAGCGAAAGAACGCGACGCAAGGCAGCGGTAAAGGCCGGACTCTGGAACGACCGTACCAACTCGAGCATGGCATCGCGCTCGCGCCGTTGCCGATATTGCCGGATTTGTGCCGCTGCGAAAATGACGCCCGCCGTAACCGCGATAGCGTTGATCAAATTGGCAATGGTGGAGATGTCCATGGAATTTCCCATGCGCCGTGATGGTCTGTCGGTATGAACTCTCCGATGATGGTTCAGTTATGAATTGAGTTCAACGATTCCGGCAAGACCGCGATCGGAGTAAATCTTATAGTCTCTCACGATTTCGATTTTTGGTGGCACCAAGCCAAACTTGAGCATCTGTTCGTAGCAAACCATGCTTAAGCGGCCTCTGAAGGTCGATTCGCCGACCGAAAGGAGAAAGTTATTCGGAAAATAAGATTTATGCTCAAGATTTGTCGAGAGCAGGAAGTGATGAAACTCGCGGATGCCGTACTTTAACGGTAGCGCTGAAGCGAAGAAAAATTGTTTCAGAAATGCCGGCGTGGTGAATTGCGGCATGTAAAATCCATTCTTCGGATGACCGAGCTGTCGAAAGAAACCCTGACCGGCCAGGCGAAATGCGGGTTCTCTGTCCCCGCCTTCTTCGCGCTGCCGCCATGTCTTATCGTTTTCCAGTCGTTGAGTATCGGGACGACGAAAAAGCTGCCGACGCCAGCGTCGCGGGAACCTCGTATGCAATTTTCCCTCGATTCCCTCCACCGTAAGGTCAGTCAGCTTGATTGAATCAACGTCACCGCCGGCGTCGGAAGCAAAGTCTCGAACTGCGCGAAGCACGGCCGGCTCGAAGATCTCGATCGGATAGCGATCGTCGATGCACCAGAACACAAACTCGTGTTCGGGCAGATCGCACAACAGACTTTTCACCGTGCTGCGGATATCGGGTGGCGTTGATATGAACTCGACGTTTTGTGCGCGGAAAATTGCTCTTGGATTGCGATCGGTAAATGGAATCCGAAACTGAAAACGGCAGTCAGGCCACAATTGGTTATAGGTCTCGACTAATAGATTTGCGATCTCCAAATGGGGATCAAATGAGAGAACGATGCCCTTCACTTAACGCGTAAGTTCCTGACTAGATCCGATAGCCCAAACTCCGCAAGGTTTGCTCATTTTGCTGCAGAAACTGCTGGTACAACTGCGGAACAAAGTGATCTCGCCATTGATTGCTCGTGCCGGTTCGAAAGAAGGTGAACTTCTTGCCAAGTGTTTCGCCTCCTGATTCTTGCTCCACCTTCTGCAAATGTTCGAAAGAGTTTTTCGTTGCTGCTTCAGCGATGGCTTGAGCTTCACACGCCAGACCAAGAAACGCGGATATGCTGGTCAGAGCAGGCAGCGTACTTATTAGCATTTCCTCGTAACGAAGGATCAAAATGCGATCTGGATATTTGGAGGCAAACTCCCGAGCGCGTGTGATGTGTTCTTTCCAAGATGTGAACTGTTCAACGAAAGGGGAGAAAATGAAGTCTTCGAATGTTCCAGAGAAAACGTTCTTTCCAGTGGCATAGTAGTAGTAGGAAACCAGCGCGTCGCGTCCATCGCGATAAACATAGATGAGCTTTGGGTATAGCTCATAGCAAGGGTTATGAGATTTGATGTATCGGCGGCCCTCACGCGTATCCAGCGTATCGGCGGATTTGTAAATGCTGGGAACGTAGTTCTCGATGTTACGGAAAGTGATCTTCTCATCCGGAGCTAACAAATTCGCGATAAGAAAGCGGACCCACGTATTGCCCGACCTCGGATAGGAGACAATAAACACATCGTCGGGACGAATCCGAATCGCAGGCAAAGGTCTCTTCTGCAAACGTTCCGGCGGACAAACCTTGGCGGGCGGCATTGTTTGAGTTGATATTACTTAAGAATGTGTCCGTCGCTATTCACGACTTGCGGGCGACTAGGCTAACAATATTCCGCCCTCCTGAAACCATTCGGGGTTTGATCTGGTTCGCCACCCTACGCTCGCGGGAATTTTACGTGATCGCGCACGGTCGCCTTGATTCATTTACCAAATTCATAGCCGAACCGTTCGATGTCGATCCTAAACTTGTTCGCGATCACTTCACGCGTTCGTGCGTCGTAATATTCGCAGTAGGGTCGCTCCCGCGGATTGGCTCGCCAGTGGGGCAGCGCCTGGTTGATCCCGAGTTTCTTCGCAACAAAATCCCAATCCTGCTCGAGCCGTTCAAATTTACCGATAAAATCGGCGAGAACATTTCCGTTATGATCGACAAACCAATCGAGCTGGTAGCGATGAGGCGCCGAATGGATGCAGGTGGCGCTGCTGTATTGGATCCAATCGACAAACTGCTCGAACGTCATTTTGTCTCTGAGTTGCCCCACTTCTTTGCGCTCATAAAGCGAAACAATTCTGTCCCAGGGGTTGCGAACGAACCCGAACTTAAAGTAGGTCTCGAATTGCTTACGCCCGGCGCTGCTTCTGTGCTGCTTTGGCAGTGCGAGATAAAAAACTTCCAGCGCCCGGTTCGTTCGCCCGCCCACATGCGTCCAATAATTCTCCATGTGATTTTTGATCTGCCACAGATCCAAGTGAGGCTTCCATGGTTTCCCCAAAATTGCCCGGACGCTGGTCGAGCCAGTCTTGGGAACTTCAACGAAAATGCATTTGTATTTGTGAGAGATCACAGTCAGCTGCGTCTCATTGTATATTGAAAAATTCCACAGGCACCAGAAAGTGAGGCTCTGCGCGGGTCGGTAGCTCAATCGGTAGAGCAGCGCCCTTTTAAGGCGTTGGTTCCGGGTTCGAGTCCCGGCCGACCCATACCCTCTCGACGGAGGATTTAGCTATGGAAAATGGTCATTCCGCCAACGCGTAACGACCGGCATAAAGACGCACGAAGATGCCATCTATTTGTCAATTATTCGGCAACAACCGTAGAACGATCCTACTCGTCAGGCAACGGAACGGTTGGAACTGTCGCCTTCACTTGAGCGACGGCGTGATTTGTCAGCACGCTGAGGATCAATGATCCCTGGCCAGATGCCGCCTCGTTCAATCCGAATGTTCGGCGCGCAATCGTGTCGATTTTCTCAAGCTGCGCACTGCGGTTAAAATTTCGTCTGGGCACATCGCCTCAATCTGGCCGACGACGCGCTCGCTTACTCCTGCTATGCGATCACGGTAGCGTTCTCCGCGCTCTTGCATCACTGCCGCGATCGATTGCATTGGCGTGGGCATGATTGCATTGATTGCAGCCGGCTTTGCCATTCTAAATTACACGAAGTATCGCTTCCCGGTTGATTTGGTTTGCTGCGTCGGCTGTTGACGAGGTAATCAGGGAGTTGGCGTCGGCGAAGGACGCCGATGATGGCCCTTCCCACGTACCTTCCTTGGCGTCGGTGTCGGCGTAGCTGTCGGCGTAGCTGTCGCGTCTGGCGTTGAAGCAGGGGTTGGGGTTGGCGTGGGAGTGGCCATTGGGGTTGGAGTCGGCGTGGCTGTCGGAATAGGAGTCGGCGTTGGCGTTGGCGTTGGCGTTGACGTTGGAGAGGGAACGGGCGTCACTATTGGCGAAGCCGTCGGTGTCGGCCTGGGTGTCGGCGAAGGAGCTGGTGTCACGATCGGACTCGGACTCGGTGTAGGAGTATGCGTTGGAGTCGGGGTAGGCGTTGAAGTTGGTGTCGGAGTAGGCGTTGGTCTTGGTGTCGGGGTAGGCGTTGAAGTCGGCGTCGGAGTAGGCGTTGGTCTTGGTGTCGGGGTAGGCGTTGAAGTCGGCGTCGGGGTAGGCGTTGGAGTAGGAGTGGGCGAAACTGCTGGTGTGGATTTCGTCACCTGGTTCGAGTCAGAACTTTCAAGACTTCCTTTATACGCCACTGCCGTATAGTAATACGTACTGCCAGCAGGAGGTGCCACGACGGTTGCACGCGTTCCTGTTCCCAGGAAATCGGCATGCTGGCTGTAGTTTCCGGAGCTGGTTCCAT
>QHQU01000329.1 GCA_003219925.1 Verrucomicrobiota bacterium | reverse complement strand
TACAACAAATTGGTTGTCTGCCATTTGAATCATCAACTGCGCGGCCGAGAATCGCGGAGGGACGCGCGCTTTGTCGAGAAGATCGCGCGAGACCTTCAGCTCGGCTGCGAGATTGGGTCGACTGATGTCGGCGCTTTGGCCAAGCAATCGAAATTATCGATTGAGACCGCGGCCCGGTTCGGGCGCTTTGCTTTTTTTGTCGAGGCCGCCCGCCGCCATCGTTGTTCTAGGATCTTTCTCGCACATCATGCTGATGATCTGGTGGAAACCGCGTTGCTGAATCTTTTTCGCGGAGCCAGTCCTGGGGGCATGGCCGCGATGCGCAAAGTCTCAGTTCATCGCATCGGCAAAACCAAATTAACGATCCTTAGACCGCTGCTGGGAGTATGGCGGAGCGAAATCAATTCTTGCATCGGCGAGCGTCATCTGGAATTTCGCGAGGACGCAACGAACGCCGTGCTGCATTCATCACGGAACAAGATTCGTCACCGCATTCTCCCGGATATCGAAAACCAATTCGGCCGTGATGTGCGCAAGACCATCTGGCGCGCTGCGCAAATCTGGAGCGAAGAAGAAGCCGTGCTCGATTCGCTCGTCTCAACGGAAACGGTTTCGGCCGCGCATCTCCCAGTCGTGGCATTGCGGAAAATGCCTGTCGCGTTGCAACGCCGAACAATCCTTCGCTGGCTGCGCATGCGGAACGTTGCGGATGTCAGTTTCGATATCGTGGAAAACGTTCGCTCGCTCATCGAGCCCGGAACAAAGGCAGCAAAAGTTAATCTTCCGCGTGATCAACATGTGCGCCGGCGGGCGGGCAAGATCTTCGTGGAGTGATGGAACACAGGCTTTTGCTGTCCGCTGTTTAACTTAGGGAAACCTTCAGCGGAGTGATACTCCGCTGGGCGCACAGGCCAGAGGCCTGTGTTCCGGCGCGCGTGAAATTTGGGCGAGTGATGAAGTAGCGGGAGTAATGAATAGCGGAGGAGCGAGACAAATGCATTACCCCATCGCTCCACTACTCCATCGCTGCAATGGCATCCCCTCCCTCGGCCCCCGTCGCGCAAGGCTTATTTGCATATTCGCCGAGGCACCGAAACGATTTTTATTGAAGGCTAAACGCCTGGTTGCGAACGATGAGTTCAAAATGAGATCGACCTCATACTGGCTCGAAACCGCGCGAATCAGATCATTTCCCGCGCTGAACAGGGACATTTCTGTCGACATCCTGGTAATTGGGGGAGGCATCACCGGAATTACAACAGCATATCTTTCAAAGCAGAGCGGTCTCACTGTCGCGTTGATTGAACGGACGCGCCTGGCGACAATAGATACCGGTCACACCACTGCCCATCTGACTTACGTCACCGATACCCGGCTGCATACTCTGGCGAAAAATCTCGGCGTTGAT
This sequence comes from Verrucomicrobiota bacterium, assembly GCA_003219925.1. Lineage (GTDB taxonomy): Bacteria > Verrucomicrobiota > Verrucomicrobiia > Chthoniobacterales > UBA10450 > AV69. The sequence goes on along the minus strand of QHQU01000329.1, from coordinate 2,330 downwards.
CACGCTGGGGCTGCCTGGGATGCAGGCGCGGCGGCGCTCGATGAAATCGAAACCCTTGTCCAGGCCGAGAAGATCGATTGTGAATTCACACGGCTTCCCGCCTATCTGCACGTCCCGCTCGACCGGGCGAAATCAGGTGAGACGGCGAAATTGAAAGAAGATGCCGATCTCGCCCAGAAGATGGGATTCGACGCTGCCTATCTCAACTCGATCCCGCACTTTGGGGTGCCCGGAATTCGGTTCGCCAACCAGGCGAAATTTCATCCGCGAAAATATCTCGGGGGATTGATCGAGACAGTTCCTGGAAACGGTTCGCACGTTTTCGAAAAGACGGCGGCCAGGGAATTCGACGCCGAAAAGCGCCGCGTCAAAGCGAATGGACACTGGATCAGCTTCGATCGCGTCGTGATCGCAACAAATAATCCATTAGTCGGCTTTGCCAACATGACCTCAGCGACGTTGTTTCAGACGAAACTCGCGCTCTACAGCAGTTACGTTTTCGGGGCGCGCGTTCCGAGCGGTGCTTTGCCCATGGCCATGTTTTTTGACACAAAAGAGCCCTACGATTACATGCGGATCGATCAACACGGAGATTTCGATTACGTGATTTTTGGTGGCGAAGATCACAAGACCGGTCAGGTCGAAGCAGAGGAGAATTGTTTCGACAATCTGCTACTCCGGTTGCGCAGGATTTTGCCTGACGCCGAGATTGAAAATCGCTGGTCGGGACAGGTGATCGAAACCAACGACCTCTTGCCTTTCATCGGCGAAAATGCTGACCGGCAATTCATCGCGACCGGATTTTGTGGCAACGGTATTTCCTTTGGCACTGTCTCCGCCATGATGGCGCGCGATTGGGCAACTGGCAGGAAGAATCCGTGGGCGGATTTATTTTCGCCGGATCGCAAAATCCTTCGTGGTGGCATGTGGGATTATCTGCGGGAGAACAAGGATTACCCGTATTATCTGATCAAAGGTCGCTTGGCCCGCCCGGAAGCGGATTCAGTGCGCGAGTTAAAACGCAACGCCGGGATGATCGTAAAATCAAAACACGGGAAGGTGGCGGCCTATCGAGACGCCGACGGCGAAGTGCACAAACGGTCGGCTGTCTGTCCGCACATGGGCTGCATCGTACGGTGGAACGATGCGGAGAAAACGTGGGATTGTCCGTGTCACGGGTCCCGTTTCAAGGCAACTGGTGAAGCGATGGCTGGGCCGGCCGAAAGTCCGTTGCCGCCGCTGTAATACCCACGGGCGATAGTCCGGAGGGCCATATCTCGACCGGCCTACCACGGACTAATGAGTAGCGGAGCAACGAAACAAATGCATTACTCCATCACTTCAATATTCCATTGCTAATGGCACACCAAGTCCGCGTCCGCTTCGCCCCATCGCCGACCGGCTATCTCCACATCGGCGGCGCACGCACTGCGTTATTTAACTGGCTCTTTGCCCGACATCACGGCGGCACCTTCGTTTTGCGGGTCGAGGATACCGACCGTGCGCGTAATACCGAAGAAGCCGCGGCCGCAATCTACGAAGGTTTGCGATGGCTCGGATTGAATTGGGATGAAGGACCACACGTTGGAGGAGATTTCGGGCCCTATTTCCAAAGCCAACGCACCGAAATCTACCAACGCTATCTCCAGCAATTGCAGGACGCTGGTCACATCTTCGAAGACCAGGGCGCGCTGCGATTTCGTTCACCGCGCGAACATGTGATTGTCGATGATTTGGTTGCCGGCAAAATCGATTTCGATCTTTCGAACGAACAAACTCACCCCGACATGACCATTCGCCGTCCGGACGGCTCATGGATTTTTCATTTCGTCAACGTGATCGACGACATGGAGATGAAAATTTCGCACGTCATTCGCGGCGAAGATCATCTTTCGAATACACCGAAACACATCGAGCTTTTTCGTGCTCTTGGCGTCGAACCACCGCGCTACGCGCATATCCCCCTTATCCTTAATCGAGACGGCTCAAAAATGAGCAAGCGCGATCAGGGTGCGAGCGTAGACTATTATATTAAGAGGGGCTTTTTGCCGGAGGCGGTCCGCAATTACCTTTGCCTGCTCGGTTGGTCGCCGAAAGACAACCGCGAAAAAATTCCAATTGAAGAAGTAATTCCGCTTTTCGATCTGAACAAGGTCGTGCGCGGTCATGCCACATTCGACCCGGACAAATTGCACTGGCTCAATGGCGAATATGCTCGCGAGTTACCCGATGACAGATTTCAACAGCTGGCCAGGGATGCTTTGTTCGCAAGCGGGGTAAAGCTGGAGAATTTTTCGGACGATTACATTCGGGCCGCGCTCGAGACCTGC
>QHQU01000038.1 GCA_003219925.1 Verrucomicrobiota bacterium | reverse complement strand
TCATCCCGCGTTTCATCGCTGGTAAACGGATGTTGCGGCGCTTGACAGAGCGCCTTTATAACTGCGGAGCAACCAGCCCGGCCGTCTGTTGCATCGGATTCGCAAAATTTAGTCCACCAGCTTTATCGAGCGTCACCTGGTGCGAGCGTCTTTTGTCGGTCTCAAAAAGATGAGTTTGTTGCGCGGCAAAGCTGCGATTCAACACATCAAGATTCGCTTCGTTGTTCAAACGAATCGAGCGATTGTCGAAATTACTCGAACCAACCGAGACGAAAATATCATCGACGATCATCAACTTCACGTGCACCATCGTCGGTTCATATTCGAAAATCCTGACGCCGGCGCGGATCAATTCCGGCCAATGCCGTCTCGAGGCCAGGCGCGCCAGTTTTTGATCAATTCTTTTTCCGGGAACCACGACTTCAACTTTGACGCCCCGCTTTGCAGCTTCGGCTAGTTCCTTGCGCATCAGATCGTCCGGGAGAAAGTAAGGATTTTCGATTCGCAAAGTTTTTTGCGCCGAGGCGATCGCGAGCAGATACATCAAATCGAGATTTTCGTTATGAGCACCGCTTCGGATGGCCTGTGCCAGATACGGGCCGGTGGGTGCGAGCGGCGGAAAATAGTCGGCGCCATGCAGTACTTGGCCGCGTGTTTTTAACCAGCTGGTTGCAAATGTCGCCTGGAGTTGCGCCACGACCGGGCCCGTGACCCGGTAATGATTGTCACGCCAATGTTGTGGCGAGTCGGCGTTGCCAGTCCATAAGTCGGCAATGCCTACACCGCCGACAAAGCCAATTTTCCCGTCAATAATTAGGAGTTTGCGGTGAGTGCGGTTGTTATAACGACGCGGATCGGGCCAGAGAGCTGAGTGATATTTCGCAACTTCGACTCCGGCATTGCGTAATCGCTCCAGATTTTGCCGGCCCATTTTTTGCGTGCCTTGCGCATCGAGAATGGCGTTTACCTTGACTCCGGCCTGCGCCCGCTCGGCCAGCGCCTCGGTGAACTGGCGCGCGATTTCACCGTCTTCAAAGACATACGTTTCGAGACTGATTGAGCGTTTAGCCGATCGAATTGCGCCGAGCATAGCCGGGAAGATCTGATTCCCGTTAACCAGAGTGGTGATGCTGTTGCCCGAAACAAAATTCGGTCCCAGCAATGATCCTGCGGCCTGTTGAAACTCGGGCGAGCGCGCGGAATAGAGTGGCGCGATTTCCTGACGCGGCTGCTTTCCCATCTTGAGAGCGCAACCATCGAAGAGCAAAAATCCGCCTGCCATCGCAAGCGCGAAGACTCGCGCTGACGAATTGTTTCGGTTCATCCTTGCGACGCTTGTAGCTAGCTTCGTTCCCGAGACGGGATTCAGCAGCGAACCGACGCTCACTTGGCTTCATTTTCTCGATGTTCCCGGAGTGCATTGCTCAACCATGTGCTGAGCGGCGTTTCCTTGCCATCGCGAGTGCGCACGAGGTAAGGCTGGCCGGTAAGCAAGCTTTTCGTCGCAGCCAGCCGGATAAAATCCTCCGGCGTTTTGATCTGCGCTTTGAAATGTTCGGACTTAGCGCGGACGTGCGCCACAGCCTCCTGCGAGGTATGCGCTTGCCCGTTGCGGATGAAAGTGGCGTCGGCGGTCTCGATTCGATGAAGGAGAAAGGCGATCGTTTGCTCGAGCGATTCGGCGGCACGAGCAGGCACCGCGCTGCAAATCGCTAACAAAACAAAGACGCTGATCAACCACCGCCGCATTCTTCTGAATCGTGCCCCAGAACGGAGCTGCGCGCCCGGAGTGACTCGAACACTCGACCTACGGATTAGAAATCCGTTGCTCTATCCGGCTGAGCTACGGGCGCAGTTGCGCAGCGAAGTTGCCGCCAGCGAGTATGACGTGCAAGTTTCCCCGGGCAGCGTGCGATGAAATCGATCATGTTTGCAATCGGACTTGCAGGGATTGGGCTGGCTGTTGCCTTTGCCTTGTTGCGCACGGAAAATCGAAAAGAAAACGATGCAATGAACTCGCTAATGGTGATTGTGCCTTACAAGTACGAAGGCTTGTGGGTGTTCGATGATGCAGCGGTTGGGCTGAGCAAGGAACCATTCATCGCGGGAATTGATACACTGATTGATAAGGCGACGGCGAGTATCCCGGACGCGCAACACGGCTTTCGTGCCATTTTTAGTGGCACACAATTTCCTGGCGCAAATTTTAAACTGGAATGGCGTCGTGCCGAGTCTGGCGGAAACTGGTATTACAGCCCCGAATTCAACCAGGAAGGGTGGCTTTGCCCGGCGTTATTTAAGTATTTCAAAAGCGCGCCGCCGGAGATTTACGTGAAAGTAGAGCCGCGAAACGAGGGTTAATCTCCGACGCGATGTTTTAACTCCCAAACCCGAAGCGCTGCAAGAAGCAATGCTTTGGTGCGGGCGAGGGTGCCAGCGGCCGGAAGATCGGGAGAAGCGGCAGCAGATTTCGTTGAGCCGTTGCGCGAACGTCCTTTGGGCTTGCGTGCGTTCGCTTTAGTTTTGCGGACGCGCTTGGTCGCTGTCTCGCTTATGGTTAACGATCCGTTGCCGTTCATGATTCGTTTCTAAGCAGCTTCCAAGCCAGTCCGGGCCGGCACTGAAGGGCGTTTTAAACGCAATCCCCTCATCTAAAAGTCCTTAGGTGGCATCGTGTTGCTCCCGCCAAATCTCTAACAAACATACAAGATATGATATATCTAATATATATGGTATATCGCGTAAATCTAGAACAAATGGAGATGATGCCCGATTACATTAGCGCCTTGGGCGCAGCGTCGATTCCACATGGGGCACGACTCAGGTTTGGGGAAGCGCACGCGCTCTCCTTGACGCCTCAGCAACGCTCCTTTTGGTTGAAGTAAAAGGATCGGGGCGCAGTCCAAGACGGTTCGCGAATTTTCAGGGAGCTACGAACAAGCTCGAGCTTGTGGGCAGTGTTCTGCGACTTTTCCAATGTTCAAGTCTTTTGGCGTGTTGAGCCGGCAAAATATCGTTACCCTCTCGCACTGGTTGGTTTGAGGTCGAAGACTTCGTTAGACCCATACCTCGCTTGGTCCCTGTATCGCTTGGGATCGACAGGGAAGATGCCCGCCGGCCTCACCGTCAAGAATGGCTGTGTTACGCGAAAAGCGCTTGTTCGGAACGCACTTTTCCTCCAGTTTCACGGCGGGTCATGGCAAATCGCAAACTCGGCTGTCTCACGCTCTTCCTGTTCCTGGCGCTTTGCGCAAGCGTGATTATTAACGTTTTCCTGGCTATTGCTCTCCTCGGCCGCGTCAGTACGGGCGTCGCCCGCGAAGAGCCGCTGGCAAAATTCCGCGAAATAGTGGTGCAACGTGGCGGACGCGGCGTCTCCGATCGTATTGTGATCATTGTCATGCGCGGTTTGATTAGTAGCTCCATTCCCGGAGCCGCCAGCGACAACATGGTGGATGATCTGCGCATGGCTTTGCAGCAGGCGCGCGATGACGATCGGGTCAAGGGTGTTGTTTTGGAAGTCGATTCGCCCGGCGGTGAAGTAACCGCCTCGGATATGATTTACAACGCCGTGGTCAAAACGCGGGCGCGGAAACCTGTGGTAGTATACATGGATTCGCTGGCCGCGTCTGGTGGCTACTATGTCTCCTGCGGCGGCAAATATCTCATGGCTAACGAGACGACGATCACCGGCAGCATTGGTGTGATCATTCAAACCCTCAATTACGAACAGCTTTTCAACAAGGTGGGACTCGCCTCCGTCGTTTTCAAAAGTGGAAAGTTTAAGGACCTGCTCAATGGCGCCCGCCCGATGACGCCGGAGGAGCGCGAATTTGTGCAGAATTTTGTCATGAAAACGTACGATAAATTTCTCGGCATTGTGGCAAAAGAGCGCAATCTGCCGGCCGATGGGTTGCGCAATTCCATCGCGGATGGCCGCATCTTTTCGGGAAAAGAAGCGCTGGAAAATAAATTGATTGATGGCGTCGGCCAGATCGAAGACGCCTATGCCAAGGCGAAACAGTTGAGTGGTGCGCCCGAGGCGGCGGTGGTGAGGTATGCGGCGCCATTCAGTCTCGGTCGTTTCTTCCGGGCACTGGGCGAAACAAACCAATCGAAGCTGCAAATCGAGCTGCCCAAACAATTCCTTCCGCAGCTCGAGAGCGGTCGCGCCTATTTTCTCCCGAGCTACTACGCACCGTAGCCCGGCATGGGCGGCGAGGATTTTCTCAGCGCAGTTGGTTCGATCGCGAACGCGCTTTTCCTGATCGCGAGCGTTTACATTTATGTTGCGCTGCTGCGCCAGATTAACCGTCGCGACCGCGACCCAACCAACACCGATCGCGGCTTTGGTGCTGCTGAAGTAGCGCTGGCCGTTTTTCTTATTGCCGTTTTCGCATTCAGCAGTCTGGGCGCGAGTTCGGCGCAAATCGTTCGGTTGCGCACGCTCGATCTTATCCTTAACGCTGTTGTTGCGATCGGAATGGTTCTATTTGTTGCCGCGTTCTTGAAACTGCGCCGCTTCAACCTCAGCGAGCTAACCGGTCTGGCCCGGCTCAGTTTTACCAGAGCCTTTCTCACTGGGCTTGTCCTCCTGATTTTCGCTTATCCCCTCATCATTTTTGCCGAGTGGCTGACGGCGCGCTTCCTTGGGTCGGGCTCGAGCCGCCAGGGAATCATCGAGTTATTCAGCGGCTCGCAATCAATGGAGCAACGCGTCATCATCATTTTACTGGCGACCGCGATCGCCCCCGTGGCCGAGGAATTCATTTTCCGTTTCTTTCTTTACGGGGTCCTGCGGCGTTATCTCGGTCGTAGCATTGGACTCATCGTTTCGGCGCTTCTTTTTGCTGCGGTTCACGTGCACCTGCCGTCTTTCGCGCCGCTTTTTGCTCTCGGAATCTGTTTTGCTCTGGCCTACGAGTGGAGCGGATCGTTGTTGGTCTCGATGACGATGCACGCCATTTTCAATGCCATCACTCTCCTAGCGCTCGCTTTTCCCGAAACGTTGCAGCCATGACACGGGCGCTGCGCGAACTCGGCGAAGACAAACTGCTCGCACAGGTTTTCCCCAGGCTTAATCGTAATGCGCGGGTCGTAATGGGAGCCGGGGACGATTGCGCGGTGGTGAAATTTCACGGCGCAAAAGATTGGTTGCTATTGAAAACCGATTGTGTCGTTGAGGAGATTCACTTTGCCAGGGAAACAAGCGCCCGCACCGTCGGCTGGAAAGCAATGATGCGCGCACTGAGCGATTTCGCAGCCATGTCAGGAATTCCGGAATTTGCGCTTATTACCCTGGCGATCGCTGGTAAAAAAAAAGCATCGTGGGTGGATGAGCTCTACCGCGGTCTCAATCGCGCCGCAGCGCGTTTTGATGTCGCTATCGTTGGCGGCGAAACCAGTGAGACCGTTGGTCCGACAGTGATCGTGGTTAGTGTGGCAGGGGGGGTCGAACGGGACCGGTGCGTATTGCGCAGCGGCGGAAAAGCGAACGATGATCTTTTCGTCACCGGAAAATTGGGTGGTTCGATTCGGGGGCGACATCTGAATTTTTTTCCACGGATCGACGAAGCGCGCTGGTTGACTGCAAATTTCAAAGTGCACGCCATGATGGATCTGAGCGATGGTCTTGGTACCGATCTGCCGCGATTGGCGGGCGCGAGCAAACTTGGCTTTGCCATTGATGAGCGTGCTCTGCCGCTTTCCCGTGGTTGCACCATTCAACAGGCGATTTCGGGAGGCGAGGATTACGAATTACTTTTCGCGGTCTCGCCGCGCGAGCGCAAACGTCTGCAAAAAAGATGGCAGAAAAAGTTCCCTGGACTCCCGCTTACTCGGATTGGCCGCTTAAATCAGAAATCAAAAATCAAGAATCAAGAATTGAGAAGTGGCTATGTTCATTTCCGTTAACGCCGCTGAAACGAAAGCGGTTGGGGAGCGCCTCGCAGAAAAAATCCAGACCGGAGACGTGGTTGCGCTGGTCGGAGATCTTGGCGCGGGCAAAACCCAATTCGTCAAAGGATTAGCGAAGGGTTTGGGTTCCACGGCGGTGGTGACGAGCCCGACGTTTACCCTGGTGCACGAATATCAGGGCAGTCGACTGCCGATCTATCATTTCGATTTTTATCGAATTGAAAGTCTGGCAGCGCTGCGGGCGATTGGTTTTGACGAGATTGTTTTTGGCGACGGGGTGAGCGTGATCGAGTGGGCCGACCGGTTTGCCGATGCGATTCCGCCGCGAGCGCGCTGGATCAAGTTTGAGATCGTGTCAGACGATCAGCGTCGAATCCTTTTTTGAATGAAATTGCTCGCCTTCGACTTGTCCACCCGGCGCGGTACGATCGCGCTGGCCAACGAAGAAGGAATTTTGAGCGCGACTGATTGGCCGAACGATCGCCGAACTTCCGCTCCATTTTTCGCTGCGCTCAAGGAAATCATTCGCAAGCATGGTGCCCCGGCAACGATCGTGGTTGGTCTCGGGCCCGGTTCCTACACTGGAACCCGCATCGCCATTTCCGCGGCCATCGGCTTGCAGGCGACGACTGGCGCAGCCCTCGCTGGAATTTCTTCGCTCTGCGCCATCTCGGATGAAGAAGAGTTTTATGTTATTGGCGACGCCAAACGCGCGTCGTTTTTCTTCGCGAAAATCAGCGGTGGTTTGCTAGCGAATGATCCGGACTTGCTTTCCGAAAACGAAATGAACGATCGCCTCTCGTCGATCACAACAATTCCGATTTACACGTCTGACGAGTTGCCACAGTTCACCGCGGTCGAGATGCGGTTTCCTTCGGCGAAATTGCTTTGTCTGCGGGCTCAAACCTTTCCGCAGAATCTTGCTCGCGCCCCGCTCGCGCCGATTTACCTTCGCGAACCACATATCACAACGCCGCGAACTGCACAAAATGATGGAAAAACATTACCGCTGTTGGGCTGAGATCGATCGCAGCGCATTGCGTCATAACCTAGCCTTTGTCCGCGAGAAATTCGGACCGGATATTGACCTGCTCGCGGTCGTCAAAGCGAACGCCTATGGCCATGGCATGATTAAGGTTGCCCAAACCATCGCGGACCAGGCGAACATCTTCGGCGTCGCGAACCTGGAGGAGGCAATTGCGTTGCGGGCGGCGGTCCAGAATCCAATCACTATTCTCGGGCCAGCCTTGCCGGGAGAGCGAGGAACAATCGCGGAGCGCGGATTTATTCCATCGATCTCAACGTTGGAAGAAGCCCGGGATTTCGATCGCATCGGACCCGGCCAAAAGGTCCCTATCAATTTCAAAATCGATACCGGCATGGGACGAATGGGCGTGCTGGCGGAGGAAGCAGTTGCCGTTTTCAAGGAGGTGAGCGCTCTGCCGAACATTAAAGTTCACAGTGTTTCAACACATCTCCCGGTTTCCAATGAAGACGAACAATTTACCCGCGAGGAACTGCACAACTTCGGTAAATTAATCAAACAACTGCGCGTCGAGGTGCCTGGCGATTACAAAGCGCACGCATTGCAAACAGCCGGCGTGCTCGCTTTCGCGGAGGAGCCGTTCGAGATCGTGCGTCCCGGGATGCTGATCTACGGCATTTCGTCGTTGCCGGAATTTCAAAGCCTCCTACGTCCGGCGATGACCTGGAAAACGCGCATCGCGCTCATTCGTGAGATGCCGGCCGGACACGGAATCAGTTATGGGCGCACCTTCA
>QHQU01000075.1 GCA_003219925.1 Verrucomicrobiota bacterium | reverse complement strand
CCACGAAGTTAGAAATCTACAGTTCGCTTCTGGTTGCGCATTTGCCGGCGTGAATTGATGTTGATTGCGCAATATGAAACTTCCCACCATTTTCGAACAACGACGGCTCCCTTCTCCGGCAGTGGCGCCACAGGCGTTGGCGTGGGATGGCAAGCGTGGCGTGCTTTGGATGGGATCGCGCGATCTGCGGCGAGTGTATGCGATTGATCCGGCGGAGTGGAAAGTTACCGAGGATATCGAAGCGCCGGGAATTCCGTGGGCGGCGGTTTCCACCAATGGGTCGATCCGTTTCACTATTGGTGAGGGTGCAAACGATGACCGTTACATTCGCTCGTTCGTTCCCGATACCGGCTTCTCGGACAAGGAACGAATCGCTTGCCCGGAGTTTACCGGATCATATCTCAGTTACGACGGGGGAAATATCTACCTTAGCCAATGGTATAAACATCGAATCCTGAAACTGGATGCCGGCGGCGGCATCTTGCGCGTGATTGATGTCGGGGCGGAAATCTGCGGCCATACGTTCGTTGACGGAATGATCTACGTCCTGCGTGGAGTGGAAAAGCCGGCGGAAGATTGGCGGATTGCACGTCTCGATCCGAAGGAGGAAGCGCCGGTGGTCAACGATCTCGCACTTATCCCATTCGCGTCACGCTCGCTTACCTTCGACGGTGAACATTTCTGGTCGAATCATCGCGCAACTAACGAGATCGTTTCATTCGCAGCGCCGAACAGTTTGTAAGGCCGCTGTGTCAGCTGCCGGTTAACGATGGCATCTCGCCGAGACGCCCTACAATTTTACGTTTCATTGAAATTGTGGCATCGAGACGAGCCGCCTTTTTATGTCGTTTCTAACGGAGCTAACGGGAGATGGATTGCACTATAAACGTGTCGCGCCTGACGACACTCTCGCAATTTCAGCATCAGCCGTTCGACAAAGCCAATTACTGTCTAGCAGATTGCTGAAAAACGGCCCTCACTGCCGCTGACGCGTGCGTCTCTCCCAGCGGGAGAGAATGGGAGAGGAGCCTAGTACTTCCCATTGCGCGAGAGAGCGGTTCCTTCTCCCTTGGGGAGAAGGTTAGGATGAGGGTTCTCCAACAGTCGCTAGGGATCGATCGTCTCGAAGGCGGCAAACATTTCCCCTGCCTCCGCTAACGTATTCAGCGGATCGCAATCGCACAGCGCAAAAAATTCTTCCCACATGGCGAGGACGTAGGATTTTTGTGCGCGGCATCGATTGCCTCGCGTGATTTCCATTCCGATACTTCGACGATTGTGCCATCACGCGCCCGCATGATGGTCGGAGCCCGATCCGTCACGAGTCCTTCCTGGCGTAAAGTTGGGACGCGACTTTGGACTAATTCGAGCAATTCATCTCCCTTACCGGGTTTCGGGCGGTAAGCGACGATGACACAAACTCCAGGCATAAGTGAGAATTAAAAATTAGAAATTAAGAATTAAAAAGGAAAAAGTCGCGAACAGGAGGTCAGAGAACAACCAGAAGTTAAATGCGCGTTGGATTGCATGACATTATTACGCTCCTTATGCTCGGCTCATGTCTAAGGCGGTGAAATCGAAAACGGATGCGCGAACGCGGAGAGGTCTTGGCTCCATCATTCGCTCGGAGTTTTCCCTGATTATCGGCCTACTTACCGCAGGGATCTTTCTTTGGGCCGGAAGCGGGCTGGTTGAAAACATTGAGCATCCGGGTGCAATGGGAGTCGTCTTTCTCTGGCTTTTTATTGCCGTGCTCTGGTCAGCGATTTCAGTAGTGAGACATGCTGATTATCTCGCAATCAAGTGTGGCGAGCCTTACGGAACGCTCATCCTGACTTTGTCCGCCATCACTATTGAAGTGATGATGATTTCGGCGGCGATGCTTCACGGAAAGAATAATCCGACGCTTGCTCGTGACATGATGTTTGCAGTAATCATGATCGCGCTCAACGGCTTGATCGGATTATCGCTGGTGCTAGGCGGCCTGCGGCATCATGAGCAGCATTATAATTTGCAGGGAGTAAACTCGTATCTCAATACCATCATGGCGCTGGGGGTGCTCGGCATGGTCCTACCCAACTTCACTACATCCATGTCCGGCCCAAGACTCTCGACAATGCAGGAAGTCTTTCTCGCAATCACGTCGATCGGGCTTTACGCGATTTTTCTTCTGATTCAGACGACGCGGCACAGTGAGTATTTCATGGAATCAAAGGGCGCGACGCACGCTTCAGAGCATCACGCCGGGCCGATGCACTCGACCGTTTATCACGCTGTGATGTTGATCCTTTATCTTCTTGTGGTCGTCGTACTGGCAGAAAAGTTCGCCATTCCGCTGGATAACAGCATCGAGCGTTTCGGCATGCCGCAAGCCTTTGGCGGCGCGATTGTCGCCGGCTTGGTGCTAGCACCGGAAGCCTTGAGCGGTATCAACGCCGCGAGAAAAAACCAGCTGCAAAGGTCGGTTAACATTCTGCACGGATCGGTGCTTGCGTCCATCGGTCTGACAATTCCGGCGGTTCTAACCATTGGAATCATCTCGAAGCGAACGGTGATTCTCGGCATCGAAGGCGGCAATTTGCCGCTGCTTTTACTTACTCTGGCAGTGAGCGTAGTTACTTTTACGAGTGGAAAGACGAATGTATTACAAGGGTGCATTCATCTGCTCCTGTTCGCAGTGTTTCTGCTTCTGATATTTTGCCCGTGAAGTTCCCTTCGATGGGTCTGGTTGTGCGACATCGAAGTGGCAGGTGGATCGAGCAGTCCCGTGCTCGATGTTAAAATCAGGCGGCAAAGCCGCATTTGTTTAGCATCGCCCGGCGGAGCGGCCGATCCACCGGCTATTCTCGTCTGGACGCGTGGCGCGGTCTGCTTTTCAGGAGGGGATTTGCCAGCCTGGTTTTGGTTGGGCGAGGGTATGCTATATTTGGCGCCGATCTGATGGTCGCGCCTCCAATACAATCTGATCGCCCAGGCCGCTGGTGGATGGTGTTGCCGGATGGTCGTATCGAATGCCGGCTTTGTCCGCGATTTTGTAAGCTGAACGAAGGACAACGCGGCTTTTGTTTTGTACGGCAGCGTGTGGATGATCGCATTGTCCTAACGACCTATGGTCGCAGCAGCGGCTTTTGTGTTGACCCGATTGAAAAGAAACCGCTGAATCATTTTCTCCCGGGAACGAGTGTGCTCTCATTCGGAACAGCGGGATGTAATCTCGGGTGCCGGTTTTGCCAAAACTGGGACATCTCCAAAGCGCGCGAGTGGGATAAGCTCGCGGATGCTGCGTCGCCGGAGCAGATCGCGCTGGCAGCGCAGCGACTCGGCTGTCGATCGGTCGCATTCACCTACAATGATCCGGTTATCTTCGCCGAGTACGCGATCGATGTGGCACAGGCTTGTCGCGAGCGTGAAATCAAGGCGGTCGCCGTTACTGCCGGCTACATTACCGATGACGCGCGGCCTGAGTTTTACCAGCACATGGATGCGGCAAATGTCGATCTCAAAGCCTTTACAGATGCCTTTTATCACCGGCTTTGTTTTGCCCAGCTCGGTCCGGTACTAGACACCCTCAAATATCTCCGATGTGAAACGAACGTCTGGTTTGAAGTCACGACGCTGCTTATTCCTGGCGAGAACGACAGCGACGCTGAGTTGCATCGCGCAAGCGAGTGGTTTGCGGAAAATCTAGGGACCGATGTGCCTTGGCATTTCACGGCGTTTCATCCCGACTTCAAGATGCTCGATAAAACGCATACACCGACGGCAACGCTTACCCGCGCACGCGAGATCGCGCGTTCGAAGGGGCTGCACTACGTTTACACCGGGAACGTCCATGACAGCAAAGGCGGCAGCACGTGGTGTCCAGGTTGCGGCGAAAGACTGATCGAGCGCGACTGGTACGAGCTTGGCGAATGGAATCTCGAAGATGGAAAGTGCCGATCTTGCGGGCATGCCATTCCCGGCCGATTTGAAGAGCAGGCAGGCAAATGGGGCGCACGGCGGCTGCCGGTTAAGCTGGCGGCTAGCATGGTCTGAATTTCTCTGAAGCGCGCCGATTTACTGTCGGCAGCAGGTTTTGTTAGTCGCGTTGCAGACTTTTCAGCCGCCGCATGGACCGGTCGGCTTCATCGGTGAATCCATTGGCGCGATAGATTCCCTCGAGCGCGGAGTAGCGTTTCAGAACGTCAAAGCCGATGCTCCATTGCAGTTTGCGCAGGCAAACCGGGCACAGATGCAATGGACGGCGATCAGCCTCCACTAAATGATTTGAACCGTTCATCAGGCAGTTGAAATAGGTGCAATGGGCGAGCCCGAACATGTGACTGGTCTCGTGCGCGAGCACTTTGCAGCTCCGGCGCAAGAGCAGTGCCTCGTAACCCGACGTCCGCGGTTCGCCGTAAAATGCTGGATCGTACCGGGCAAAGCTATAAACGCCGACGCGCTCGCGCACCGAAGCCTGCCCGAAGACGAAGTTCCAGGACGGCTCCGGATAAAGATCTTCCATCGTGATAGCGAGAATGCAGAACGCATCCGCTGGAATGCGGGCTTTGAGAAAGTTCAGGACGTCGCCAGTAAGAATCTGCGGATTATTAGTGGTTGGATTGCGGCGCGTGACGACGGTCGAGCGATCGATCTTAACCGGTGGAAGCACTTTCACTTCCGTGGCAAAAAATGCGGCTGCAAACTCCCGTAGTTTGTCGTTGGAGGGACTCTGCTCGGGCATGAAGTCCCCGAGCGGCTGGAGATAAATTACATGCAGGTTTTGTCCTGGCCGGTTTGGTTGTGACGCTTTGAACTCCTCGAAGGTTTGTCCCCGTTCGTTGTGCACCGCGAGCCAGTCGCCCGGTTTCGGTTCCGGAATCGGATCAAAACTGTTTTTGTCCGGCGTAAACGCGCGTTGGAGGACAGGCTGCAATCCGTCCAGATCACCAATTGCATTACGAATCGTTTTCTCGTCAGGAGGTGTGAAAGCCATTGCGATTGAGGGCAGCAATAAGGCAGCAATCTTAATCGAGATCCTGGCCATACGGACGCAAAGCTGCCTTAGTTCCGTCCAAAAACATCGCGCAGTTCGTCTTTGGCTTTTAGCAAGACGCGCTTTTGCTTTTTCGGAAGATTCTTGCCAGCGCGATTGATGTAAAAATTCAGCATCGACATGGCCGATTGATACGGCGTGCCCTTTCGTCGCTTACTTCTTTCGGCGGATCGTTTCAGCGATAAGGCGACCTGGCGCGGGTTGCTGGATCGGAAAACTTTTGGCCGCAGATCGAGTGCGTTACTGTGCTTGGTGACTTGGGCCGACCAACGCTTTGTCTGTGATGACTTATTCGCAGGCCTACTCATCGGAACATCGAACATCGAATTAAAAAGGAGCAAGGTCCTCCATTGTTTCTAACCTTACGGAAGCCAACCCCGAATCTCTTCGTGAGCCAGTGGAGCACCTTGCCTAAATTTGTTTCGCAGGTCGCTCAAAATTCGGGCGTGTCTTTTTTCGCGGTGATTTTGCAGGTTTCGGCAACATCGGCGGGGATTCATGTTTAGCGCCAAAGGCGCGTCTAATGGCAGCTTGCCCCGGCCAAACTAGGGTCGAATCGCGCCTTCAGCGCTGGGATTCTGACGTTGTACAAATTGCTGGGGCGATGCCCCAAGCTGGGAATGGCAACTGTGCCGTTGGCGTTAAAGACAATCGGCACGCGGTTGACGCGACCTGCACAGGGAGGGGCATCCCTGCGGATTGAAGAGTCTTACGGCTTGAGGAGTGGAATAAACGCTTCACGGTATCGCCACACTAAAAACAGCTCGAGGGCGGTAAACACGAGTCCAGGTGGAAAAGCTTCCGGTGCCATGAGCGCATGAAAGATCAAGATGTTAACTATAATCGCTCCTAGAATCGTAAGACCCAGCGGAACAAAGCGCCCGATCAGGAGGAGCAAACCGCCAATCACCTGAAGGGCCCCAATGACACTAGCCCAACCGCTGGCGATGAAAACGCGGGTAAAGTCGCCCGCCAGAGTCTGCGGGATCGGCGGCATGGGGATGAAATGCAAAAAGGCGTTTGAGCCGAAAACGACGAAGCCGAGTCCGAGTAGCACGCGAGCGATGATGGTAAGGATTTTCATGAGTGTCCAGAGTGGCTCGATTTGGCGGAAAATCCAATCGCGAAATTGTGAACACTGATCAGTCCGTGAACAGACACGGTTTACTGATCATTATTCATCTTTTTTTGACGGAACCAGCTTGTTCACGAGTGCGTTAGTCGATTTCTCCAACAAAATTCCCCACGCGCTAAGCACCATCAGCGTTACAACGAAGATTAATAGGAACGACCAGGGCGATATTGGTCGGATCCGAAGTCCCAGCCAGATGACGTACGGTTGATGAATGAGATACAGACCGTAGGAGAATGCGCCGACCAAACCAAATATCTTGGCTACCCTATTAAATCGCCAAATAATTCCGGCCACGCCTACTATTTCAAGTAAGCAACAGGCGCCGGTAGCGAAATCAACAAAGACATAAGTAATCCCGTTATGATAAAGCCACAGCGCTGCGGGATATAATAGCAGTCCGGCGAGCAAGCCTGCGCCGCGTAAAAGAAACCACTCAATCCGGGCAGGTGATTGCTTATGCCACATTCCCAGGGCCATTCCCAACGCAAACTCAGGCAGACGGCAAATGGCGAAGCCGCCCAGGACCCAAAAGCCATGTTGGGGATAGACGACGAGCATGAGGTAGCGCACGAAAAATCCAAGTGCACACGCCATTAGTAAAAAGGTAAACGGTCCAAAACGGCGCGCTGCCCAGAAGAGCAGGGGAAAGATCAGATAGAATTGGATGAGCATGGAGAAGTACCACCAGGCAGCATTCAGGTACATGAAGTTCATCGTGATATCGATGAAACGCAGGCCAAGCAGACTTAGTATGATCCGGCTATCGACCGGTTCGAGCCGCGCGACGAATGGTGAAACCAGATAGACCAAATGCGCGACCCAATACATTGGATAGAGACGCAGAAAGCGCGCGCGATACCAGCTTCCCCATTTCAGCAACCCCGATTCTGCACGGCGCGCTGTCGATTCCATCAGCGCCCACCCGCTGAGAATGATGAAAACTCCGACGGCATGGAAACCGATTCCCGAAATTTTCAGCCACACCATTTGAAGAATCGTGGTCGCGCTGGCGGCAAGGCTACTCCAGTCAGCGGAAGCAAACTGGGCGTGCTCGAAACAGGTATGGAAAAAATGAAAATAAACGACCCAGGAAATGGCGAGCGCTTTTGCGATATCGAGCCAGAGCAGCCGCTTCATCGCAGTCGGATTAACAGGGTTCCGCTCCCTTGGTCAAGGCGGCTGCGCTTTAAATGGGCGAGCATCCAGAAAAATTCCGGTCTGGGAAAGCGGACATTCAATCTCGCTAAGAAATGGCAGGATTAATTGCCCTGGTAGATCATCGCGTTTCGCCACGATTGACGTCGTCGCCGTCAATCGATAGCGTTTTCTGAGTGCAAGCGGAGCTGGAAAAACTGTTGATCCTGCAAGATCGCGACCAAAAAATCCGGCAGATTGGGTTCGAGATAAAGACGCTGCCGCAACAGCGAAAGAATCTCGAAGCGCAGCTTGCTGCCACCGCCGCCAGTCTCGAATCGTTGAAGCAAAGGGCGAGACAGCTGGAGGTCGATCGCAAGAAGTTGGAACTCGACGTCGGGACGCGTCAAAGCAGCATTTCCCGGCTGAAGACGCA
This sequence comes from Verrucomicrobiota bacterium, assembly GCA_003219925.1. Classification (GTDB taxonomy): domain Bacteria; phylum Verrucomicrobiota; class Verrucomicrobiia; order Chthoniobacterales; family UBA10450; genus AV69. The sequence goes on along the minus strand of QHQU01000075.1, from coordinate 47 downwards.
GCAGTACGAAACGCGCAAGAACGACGAGTTTCAGGCGATGGGCCATG
>QHQU01000333.1 GCA_003219925.1 Verrucomicrobiota bacterium | reverse complement strand
CGCGCCGAGCCAGGCGGCGGAAGCGATGGAGATGGGCGCAGACGCCGTTCTGGTGAATACTGCGATCGCGATCGCATCCGACCCGAATCGAATGGCGCGCGCATTTAAAATGGCGGTCGAGGCCGGACGCGAAGCGCGCGAGATTGGATTGGCCGAGAAACGCTTGAGCGCCTCGGCGACAAGTCCGGTGAGCGAATTTTTTTCCAGCTAGCTTGTCGCTCCGATCGGAGCGAAGCGCGGTCCGTCATCCCGAGCGAAAATGCCAGTCCGGCTCGGACCGAGGGATCCCGAGGCGGAATCTTTACGGTGACTTCCACGGGATCCCTCGACTTACGCTCGGGATGACCGGCTTTCTAAATCTCGCTGGCCGCTAACTCACGCGCCCCGGCGTCGTTGTAAAATTCGATCTGCCGCCCGCCCAAGCGGGAAACGACGCGCCAGCCGTGATCGAGCGCAAAATCTTCAATCTCCTCGAGCGACATCGATTTCAAAGCCGCGAGCTCGGTCGGATGAGTGATGAAACATTCCGGTCTGGTCGACAGGACCCGTGCGATTTTATTTTCGACCGCGATAAGGTTTGGGCTCATCGGTGACGCTTTCTTCCCGGTGAATTAATTGGCGTTCGCAAGAGTGGTGGCGGTTTGTCGGGACGATTCAATTTTTCCCGCAGTGCGAGGTGCGCTTTGCGCGAAGGAGACAGGCCGCGCACGTTCGGTTTTTCCATGTTCGCAAAATGTAACCCGAGTCGCGACAGTGGAACACAGATTTCCAATCTGTGCGCCCAGCGGGTTTCAACCCGCTGATCCGGGCAGCAGACAAGGTGTCCGCTCGGCGCACAGGCTGGAAAACCTGTGTTCCCGGTAGCAGTGACTGGCGCGGGGAATTTCATTCGGCTAAGTTCGAGCAATGTTTTCTGAAACGATCGAATTGCGCGGCCACATCATCGATTCACTCATTTTGCCGAAGGTGCTCGATGAGATTCTAAAGGGTGGTGGGAATTTCAAAATCGCGCAGGTCAAAATCGGACAACAGCGCGCCGATCAAAGCTTTGCGCGCATTGAAGTGTCGGCGGAATCGGGTGGTGCGCTCGACGATCTGATTCTGCGTTTGCGGCAACATGGAGCGGAGGTGGCGGAGAAAGGCGACGCGCAACTCGCGGCCGCGCCGGCCGACGGAATTTTTCCAAACGATTTTTATGTCACGACAAATCGACAGACGTTCGTGCGCATTGGCGGCAAGGAATTGGAAGTCCGTGCGCCGATGCTGGACAGCGCGATCATGATCGATCGGGGCAAAGAAAGAGCGAGGACGGTGCGCTTCGCCGACGTGCGCAAGGGAATGGAGATCGTGGTCGGACATCAAGGGGTGCGGGTGGTCCCGGCCCAGCGCGCGACTTCAGGAACGGATGTTTTTCAATTATTAAACACGAACATTTCGGCCGAGCGCCCAAAAGGAGTCTTGATTCGTGAAATCGCGCGCGAATTAGAGGAAGCGCGAAAGGCAAGCGGCAAAATCTTGATCGTGACCGGTGCTTCGGTCGTGCACACTGGCGCGGCCGAATATCTGGTGGAGATGATCAACGGTGGCTACGTCGATCTCATCATCTCCGGAAATGCCCTCGCCGTTTACGATATTGAAAGCGCTCTCTTCGGGACAGCGTTGGGGCTAAATCTCGAACGCGACGGCTTGTCCGAAAGCGGTCATGAAAATCACCTCCGGGCGATCAACGTTGTCCGTGCGGCGGGTGGAATTGCGCGGGCCGTGGAGGCGGGAACACTAACCCGTGGCATCATGCATGCCTGCGTAAGACAGAAGGTGGATCTTCTTCTCACCGGATCGATTCGCGATGATGGACCATTACCGGAGGTAGTGACGGATTCGATGGAAGCACAACGTCTGATTCGTGAAAAAATCGAAGACGTAAGGCTGGCCTTATTGATGGGAACAATGTTTCATTCGATCGCAGTGGCGAATCTGCTGCCGGGGAGTGTGAAGACTCTCGCGGTCGATATTAATCCCGCGGTTGTGGCGAAATTGACCGACCAACAGACGTTTCGCGCGCTCGGATTGGTAACCGATATCGAGCCTTTCATGCGGGAGTTAACCGAATGTCTCAAGACATTGCGTGAGGGCGCGAGAATCTCGCGCTAGAAATTCTTATGCGCGAATTACTTTTGTGCGCGCCGGATTACTACGGCATCGAGTACGAGATCAATCCTTGGATGAGTCGCGCGCGTGGCGCCAAAACCGATCTGGCGAAAGCGCAATGGCAGGGGTTGCACAAAACGCTCACCTCCCTCGAGGCGAAGGTCGAACTGGTGCCGCCACAACCGAAACTGCCCGACATGGTATTCACTGCCAACGCCGGGCTCACCGTCGGCCAGAAATTTATCCCTAGTAATTTCCGCCATCAGGAACGGGCCGGTGAAGCACCTTATTTCGTGCAATGGATGAAAGAGCACGGTTATGAGATTCTAGCGTTGCCGGAAAATTTGTATTTCGAGGGGGAAGGGGACGCGCTCTTCGGCGGGGAGGCCGCCCTTTTTTGCGGTTACAAATTCCGCAGCGATATTCAATCGCATCGCGCGGT
>QHQU01000074.1 GCA_003219925.1 Verrucomicrobiota bacterium | reverse complement strand
CGGAATAATGATGCTATCGAGCTTATTGCGGATACGTGCCGTATTGCCGACATCGCGCGCGACCACATTCTCGATCGGCCCGGCGCCTGTCCCATACTGTCGGACCGGTTGTTCCCAACCATGTTCGACCTGCCACATGGCGCGGCCCCGTGTCTCGTTATAGGCCTGAACGCCATACTGATATTTCGTTAGATCAATTCGCTCTTGGCCCTTGCGCGCCGCGGTGTTGTAGGGATCAAGATTAAGCACCTGTTCATAGCGTTTCATCGCCATATCGTAGCGGCCCGATTGATAAAACCCTTCCGCTTCCGTGAGCAGCTTTTTCACTTCTTCCACTTTGGCGAGGAACTTCGGTCCCATCGTCTTGTTGATGTAACCGGGATCGTGCAAATGGGTGAGCAAGGTGCGGGCTTCGCGGCAATTCCGTTGTTCGGCCAGTTTCACACCACTTTCGCAAAAACCATCCAGTGCGACAGAGTAGGAATTGCCCGCAGCCGGGGAATTCGGCAAATATCGCAGCGCCGCGCGAAAATCGTCATGCGCGAGAGAATACTGTTTGGCGTGCAATTCCGATTGCGCGCGCGCCAGGACTTCTTGGCCACGCGGCACGCCGGCCTGGCGACGGGCAGCTTCGCGATCAGCAATTTTGTTAACACTTTGCGCTTGCACGACCGCGGGCAAGCAAAGGATCAATCCCGACACAATGAGCCAGGATATGGTGGAGGAGTTTTTCATGGCGCGACAGGTTTTTACTGGCTGAGCAGACCGATCTCAATCGGTGTATCGGGCTTTTGACTGCTCACGATCACCGCCTTAGCCGGCTGAACATCTATTAGTTTGTACCTGATGTCCCCTTGCGGTGGCAATGAAAATTCCTGATCTTTTTTGACTACAAACTCGCGACGTTCCTTCCAGGAATAGACAAAGGTGGCGACCGATTCCGGGGAAATCGCCACTTTTTCCTTTACCAAAGTCAATTGCTCGCGCGTTTCGGTATTCTCCAGGGTTAACTCCGACACATCGATGTCGGTGCCATATTTGTCCTTGGCCGTCTTCTCCGTGAACTTTGCCACCCGGAAATGCGTACCGGCGATGGTGTCGCCGATTTTCACAAACTGCGTCGGTTGCGTTAGATCGATGGTGTTAATACCAAAGGTATCTTCGGTGCGGGAGGCAAAGACGAGGCGGAACGGCTCCTGGGAAAATGATTTCAATTTTAGTTTCGTTAGGTAATCCGGATGCGAATTGCGGTCGATCGGGTTGGTGTGTCCCTGCCATTCGTCGAAGTTAGTGAAACCGTCGCCGTCCGGATCCTGTTCCAAGACGTCGGCGTCGGCGATGGGCAGGCCGAACTGCTCGATCCATTCATTCGGCACCGGCGGATGCACCTCGGTAGTTTGCAGGGTGGCGGGCTGTCCGTCCGTGCCGATGAAATGTTTTTCCGGAACAAAAAGCCCGGAACGCCCGCCAAAGGTCCATTGCGGTGGCTGCCGCAATTTTTGCAAGGCATCTTCAACCTCCTTCGCTTTGCCAGGCGGCGAAGCGGGCCGTTGCGGGGGGTGGGATTGCAGCTCAGCGAATTGCGATTGGAACCCAATCGCGCGCTGGAATATGCAAAACGCGCTCACCAGCAGGATCACGACACCCGCGATCAGAACGACGCGCTCGTAATTTTTTTGCAACCAGTCCATTAGCGCAGTCTCATGCTCAGGCTATGCAACCCGTTTTCCTGTCATTCCGAGCGTAGCCGAGGAATCTCTAGCTATTTTTAGTTCGATAAAATTGAGATCTCTCGACTTCGCTCGAGATGACAAAGGAGCCGAATCGGTGAGTTGCTGGATCGTCAACGTTCTGATGCTGCTCCTACTCGTCTTCGTAATCGACCCGCGGCGAATACGAATACGATTAAGAGGAAAAAGAAGAGGAAGTGCCTGCATCACAGTCTGAAATTAACGAGCTCCACGCGGGCGGAGAGATCGATGTGTTCGTTGCCGACAATGAAATTTAACGGCCCAGCCGGGGTGGCTGCTGGCGCCGGGCTGACACCAGCTGGCACGACCGGCGTTGGAAGTGGGATCGCCGCGCCAATCCCGGCAGCAGTTTCACGAGGTGGACCCTTGTCCTTCTGGTTCTTAACATAGATCGCACGAATGATGAAAAATTGTTCGTTGTCTGCCGAGATCTGATTGAGAACTCTACGTCCGGCCGCCGGCGATGCCGAGATTGCGAACTCGACCGTGCGTTGCTCGATCAATTTCAGGCCGGACGAAGGCTTCGAGGGAGTCCGTGGCGTTGCGGCAGGCGCCGGGCTAGTCCCCGTCGCTGTCCCCGGATGTGAGAGTCGATGAAACGCTGTGATGGCATCGACCCGCGCCTCGATGATCGTATTCAATAAGAGCTGAACTTGCGAAAGTTCCTGGCCAAGCGCCGGCGCCTCTTCCGGAGAGGGCAGCGATGAAACGAATTCATCGAAGCCGAGAAAGAAATTGGCCGGCAGTTTTACCCGATTATTTCGGGCGTTCTCCGCCGTGTGGATTATCGCCTGGCGCAAACGCGTCTGGAATTCGTTCGGGGCTAACGGCGCTTCCGTCAACATTCTCGTCTTCAGCTCGGCTTTCAGCTTGTCCAAAGTGGCTTTGTAATTGTCGAGATACGTTTTCATTTTGCCCACGTTCGCCGCGCTTGGATACGGGTTACCGCTTTCCAAGCGGGTTTGTTCGGCAGCCGATTCTCGATATTTCGCCATCGCATCTTCATAGCTGCCTTTCGTCCACCAAAGCAAAGCCGCGGCAAGGAGGAGGGCGCCACCTGCAATGGCGATAAACGCGCTCCAAAACGGATTTTCGCGAAACCAGTTCATGGCAATGCCAAGGGTTGTTTTAGGTCAAGCTGAAGCTCGTAGGGAAATGCCCACTCATTGTTGTTCGGCATGGTGGGCTTGATCGCCAGCTGCTGATTCTTGGGGTCAATCTTGAAAAAAGGTGAGCCCACCAGGTTCTTGAAATAATCAACCACCACTTCCTGTTGCCGGGCATTCCACAAGTACAATCCCCGAATAAGCAACCCGTCAATCGCGGGCCCGCCTTGCGCGCGTCCCCCGGCAGCACGCGCCCCCGTAGTCGGCGTTGCCGCCGGTTCGGCCGCGGGAGCCGCTGCACCCGGCCGCGCCGTAACTGCGCCGATAACCGGTTTTCCATTGGACAATGGAATTAGCTCCGTGATCCAGATATTTTCCTTTGGCAATCGGGCGTTGAGGTCTTCCAACAACTGCGGCCAAAAACTGCGCGCACTGACGGCCTCCAGCAGCGGCGAGGCAACGCCATCGAGGGTAGTTGCCTCTTTGCGAATACCATCAATCCGCGTTTGAAAACCACGGAGCGTAGCCACTTTCGCATCCACCTGCTCCTTAACCGCGCTCAAGACCCCTGCGGCGTGCATATAAAAAACGCTCCAGCCGAGCAAAGCCGCAATCACACACGCTGCCGCGCCAATCAGGAATGGACGTCGCCGCTCAACTTCGTGGGCGCGGATAACGCTGGCCGGCCGCAGGTTTAATTCCATTGGGCAACTCGCGACCGCACGCAAACCCAAACCAACGAGTTCGCCGAGAAGATGGGCTGATCGCGCAATCTGTCGCGCATCCGCCTCGTTCGCGATGGCGACATTGCGCACAGGATTAAAGAATTCGATCGGGACCTGCAATTTCTCTTGAAAAAATTCGCGCATATACGGCATGCCCGAACTCCCGCCGCAGAGGTAGATTCGCGTCGGCGCTTTGCCCTGCTGCTGGGACCGATAATGGCTGATCGACCGCATAATTTCAGCATGCAGACGCGTCATGGTGCTCCGGATGATTTTCGACATCCGCGCGATGTCCACATCAGCGGGATCGGCGTAAGCCCCCCCGAGACTGACGAAGCCGCTTTCTCTTTTGCGCGTTTCCGCGGCGGCAAAAGGCTCATTGAATTCTCTTGCCAGAGCTGTCGTAATTGAACTGCCGCCGATTGGCACGCTGCGCGAAAAAATTTTGCCCGGCTCAATGAAGAGCAGATTGGTGGTGCGAGCGCCGATATCGACCACGAGCGACGAATCGGTCACATCGCTGTAGTTGTAACGAAAGGCGTTGTAGAGCGCCATGTTCGCGACCCCGATCACAGTCGGTCGAAGCCCCGCCGCTTCCACCGCGGCATTGATTCCTTCAAGCAAATCGGATTTGATCGCGACCAGGACGACCTGCAGTTGCTCATCCGCCCCGCCACCGACGAGTTGATAATCCCAGACCACTTCGTCAATCGGGAACGGCACGTTCTGTTGGGCCTCGAAAGCAATGATGCGATCGATTTTTTCCTCTTCCACCGAGGGCAATTTCACGAACCGCGCGAAAACCGATTGTCCCGCGACCGCGTAGTTCACTCTTGCGCTTTTTATCCCTAGTTCATTTAATATTTCGCGGATTGTGGCGGTGATTTGCGCATGCCGAATCGGCTCCCCCGGATTCTCGATCGCAAGGTCGCGCCGTTTGTAATCGCGTAGCACCAGTCCGCCACCACTTTGCGGACGAAAATCTGCTACCGAAATCGCCTGCGACCCGAGGTTAAGAGTAAAAATGCGAGCTACCCCGGGCATGATTCAAAAGTTCCAAATCCCAAACCCAAATCCCAGGGAAATCTCAACCTCCAATTCTCAACACCGGTCACGCGGGCGCGTTCTCGCTTTTTCATTTAAAGATTCTGGGTCTTTTGCACCTTGAGTCTCCATTTTGCCACGTCTTGTGCATCGAAATCCAGAAGGCATTTGCATTTGGGGATTGGAAATAGAAACTTCCGCGCGCTAGCGCGGGGTTTTTATTTGGCAGTAGCGGTCCCAGTACAAGGGCATAAAGGGAGTTTCGTTCTTATTCAGGACCAACCCCCCGACTTGCGGCAAAGTCGCGTACCATTGCGGCGCCGCTCGCTGAGCGCTTATCTCATCTTTCAGCACGCCCTGCTGGATAAGCTGGACCGCGGTATTTTGCACCGCATTGTTCGTAACGGTCCGGCCAAGCATCAAACGCTGCAATGTCTTGGGCGTAACGTACATGACAGAACGGTTTTCACGGCCTGCCGGAATGTTCACGTGCGTAACCTCGCCGGTCAGCAATTTGCCATTAACCAGGATGAAGTATTTCAGCGTCAATTCATCGGTAAACTCAGGCGCGCAGGCAAAGGTTACTTCCACTTCCAGCCAGCGCTCCCGCTGGTCGGCCTGGAACGGGTCCGCGCCGGTATAAGTGAACTGCGGCGAAGAAATGAAGTTGGTGCTGATTTTCAGCAATTGAAAATCTACCGCGCCCCGAGGTTGCGCCATTGCCGTCGCTACACTGGCCGAGACAATGATCGCACTAATTAAAATCGTTCGTTTCATTTAGTGGTTCCCTCTACCAGCTCGGTGTGTTGCTTGAAGTAATCTATCGTCTTTCGAATACCCTCATCGAAATTCACGCGCGGCTCCCAGCCCAGAATTTTTTTGGCCCGTGTAATGTCCGGCTGGCGCACTTTCGGGTCATCCTCAGGCAAAGGACGGTACTCCATCCCGGATTTAGTTCCGGTAATCCGAATAATTTCCTCAGCGAACTGTTTGATCGTCATCTCCCGCGGATTGCCGATATTTACCGGTTCATGAAAATCGCTCATCGCCAGCCGAAAAATTCCGTCGATCAGATCGGTCACGTAACAAAATGATCGCGTCTGCGAGCCGTCGCCAAAAATCGTTAGCGGTTTTCCGGTCAAGGCCTCTCCAATGAATGCGGGCACGACCCGTCCATCGTGCAAACGCATGCGGGGTCCGTAAGTGTTAAAAATACGCACGATCTTGGTATCGACATCGTGATACCGGTGATAGGCCATGGTCATCGCTTCAGCGAAACGCTTGGCCTCATCGTAAACCCCGCGCGGGCCGATTGGATTCACATTGCCCCAGTAATCCTCCTTCTGCGGATGCACCAATGGATCGCCATAGCATTCCGAAGTCGAAGCGAGAACGAAAGTGGCCTTCTTGTCCTTGGCCAGGCCGAGGGTGTTGTGAGTCCCAAGCGCGCCCACCTTTAAGGTCGGGATCGGTAGCTCAAGATAATCGATCGGGCTGGCGGGAGAGGCAAAATGGAAGACGAAATCGATCTTTTGTTCGGGCAGGAAGATAAAATTGGAAACGTTGTGCCTGACGAAGCGATAATTTTCGTTCCCTGCCAGATGGCCGATGTTTGCCACATTCCCAGTGACCAAATTGTCGATCGCGATGACGCGATGACCTTCGGCCAAGAGGCGATCGGTCAGATGCGATCCAAGAAATCCGGCGCCACCGGTTACGACGGAAACGGGTTTGACAGGAGCAGGCATGGTGGAGTGTTCTTCTAATTCAGGCTGCCGCGGCTGACGAGCAATTTCGGCAGTTTGTCATTGGAACACGGGCCTCCCGGCCTGTGCGCCCAGCGGGTTTTTAATCCGCCGGCTTAATAACCCACCCCAAACGGCACAGTCAGCGGAGTAAAACTCCGCTAGGCGCACAGACTGGAAAGTCTGTGTTCCTTGTCTTGGGTGCTTTCCGCCAAAACGATCCCCCAAAAAGGCGATATGGCCCCACAAGAAATATGCTCGGATTTTTAACGTGATAGCGACGTTGTAGGGCAGGCATTCCTGTCTGCCACGGCAAGCGGGAACGCTTGCCCTATAAGCTCCGCGCAGAAACAAGGTAATAAAGATTGCAGCCATTGACTTGTCATTTCGAGCGAAGTCGAGAAATCTCTGGCTACACCATGCGCATTCTTTCCGGCATTCAACCGAGCGGCATTCTGCATATTGGCAATTACTTTGGCATGATGCGGCCGGCGATCGCCTTGCAGGACGAAGGCGAAGCGCTCTACTTTATCGCCGATTATCATGCGCTCACCAGCCTGCGCGATCCGATCGCTTTACGCGAAAACAGCCGGCGAGTGGCGCTCGATTTCCTCGCCTGCGGATTGAACCCCGAAAAGGCGGCGCTTTTTTTACAAAGCGATGTGCCGCAGGTGACCGAGCTGGCCTGGATTCTTTCGACCGTAACGCCAGTCTCACGACTGGAGCTCGCACATTCCTACAAGGACAAGATCGCGCGCGGTGCGACTGCGGCCGCCGGCTTGTTCACCTACCCGGTGTTGATGGCGGCCGACATTTTGATTTACGACAGCGATATTGTTCCGGTAGGGAAAGATCAAAAACAACACATCGAGATCACCCGCGACATCGCCGCGCGGATTAACGAAACATTTGGGTCCGAGCCGGACGGGCGGATCTTCAAATTACCGGAAGCACGTATCTACGCGCGCACTGAGGTGGTGCCGGGAATTGATGGCCAAAAAATGAGTAAGAGCTACGGCAACACCATCGACATTTTCGGCGACGAAAAGGAAACGCGGAAACGGGTGATGAGCATTGTGACCGATTCAACGCCGGTGGGGGCGCCAAAGAATCCGGATAGATCGACCATCATGCAACTTTACGCGCTGGTCGCATCGAAGGATGAAGTTGAAGAAATGCGTGGACAGTTTCGCAAGGGCGGCCGCGGTTACGGCGATTTCAAAAAGCAGTTGTTCGAAAAACTTTGGGATTATTTTGTCCCGATGCGAAGGCGGCGCGACGAAATTTTGCGCGACAAGAATTACATCAACGATGTTTTGGAGCGAGGCGCCGAACGTGCAAACACAATCGCCCAAGAAGTGATGAAGCGCGTGCGCAAGGCGGTGGGGCTATAGCGGTGGTCTCAGTGAGAACAAATCCAAATTGGGCTTCGCGCCGAAAAGTAATCGGATTCGAGTAGGGGTTGAAAACGTAATTCCTCAGGCGCTTGCGGCGGCCGGAGGTTTTAGTTCCCCGAAAATCAAGCGCCCGCCGGCGGTCTGCAGCGTGCTTGAGACCACGATTTTTACTGTTTTTCCAATGAGCGAGCGGGCGTGGTTG
>QHQU01000330.1:3277-3970 GCA_003219925.1 Verrucomicrobiota bacterium | reverse complement strand
GAAACAACGACCTCAACAACCACGACGACGGAAGGCGGCGGAACAATCACCGAGTTTACACCCGGCAGCGCCATTGTTTTGAAAGAAACCAGTGGCCCACGCCGTTATCGGTTCGGCAGGACTGTTACCTATGTGACCAAGAGCGGCAAAACGCTTGATGAAGACACGGTCAGGACACGCATCAAAGTCGGCGTGCCCGTTCATGTCCACTATGTGGGCTCGGGCGACGACATGATGGTTGATCGCGTTATCCTCGACGAAGATTAAGATTGGCTGGCGTAGGGAGTATCCGCCTTTCGCGGTGCGTGCCAGGCACGTAAACGCGGAAGGCGGAATTCTATCTCGGGAAAGGGCCAGCTCAGCGGCTGAGTTCGAGCATTCGCCGGATTGGCAATTCCGCGCGGGCACGCAGTGGTTCGGGCAAAATAATTTCGGGCTCGAGATCGCGCAGTGCGTTAAAGGCTTTCTCCAAAGTATTCATTTTCATGAACCGGCATTCGGCGCAGGCGCAATGTTCCGTCGGGCCGGGAATGAAATTCTTGCCCGGAATTTCCCGGCGCAAGCGGTGAAGCATGCCGGCTTCGGTCACGATTATGATATCTCGCGCCGGTGATTCCTTGCAAAACGCGACCATTTTTTCCGTCGAACAAACTTCGTCGGCCAGCATGCGCACTGCCGCGGTGCATTCCGGGT
>QHQU01000330.1:0-3240 GCA_003219925.1 Verrucomicrobiota bacterium | reverse complement strand
TTTCCATTACCCATGCGCCGAGATTTTGGTCAGGCACAAAAAGAATGTTCCGGTCAGGCGGGGCGGCCTTGACGATCTTCTCGGCGTTACCGCTGGTGCAGATAACGTCGCTAAGCGCTTTCACCCCCGCGCTGCAATTGATGTAAGCGATGACGTAATAATTTTTGTCCGCATTCTTTTTCAAAAATGCGGCTAGCGCTGGTGGCGGACAGGATTCCGAAAGGGAGCAACCGGCGTCGAGATCGGGCAGAACGACGCGCTTGGTTGGGTTGATGATCTTGGCCGTCTCGGCCATGAAGTGAACGCCGCAAAAAAGAATCACCTCGGCATCGGTCTTGGCCGCCTGATAACTGAGCCCGAGAGAATCGCCGACGAAATCGGCAACTTCCTGGATCTCCCGGACTTGATAATTGTGCGCGAGGATGACGGCGTTGCGTTCGCGCTTCAATTCCGCAATGTCCGCCGCCAAATCCAGCCCGTAGTTTACACCTGCGCTTACCATCTTTTAATATCCGACGACACAATACATTCTCAAACATCCCGCTACATTAACTTCAGCCGTGTTATCCCGAGAAACTGCGTCAATGCCTGTGCGGCTCGCCGAATTTTTATCCGTTTGCGGCGGAGTAAAACTCCGCTGGGCGCAAAGACTAAAGGTGGGGAGGTTCCGGTCCGGCAGTCGGGTATCAGAATGGCAAGCGTAGAAACAACACAGGAAAATAGATGTGCTCTCGGCTTCATTGGCGCGGGGAAACTGGCAGGCTCGGTCATTCGTGGATTGCTCTTAAAGAATTTTTGTACGCCGGACGCGATCCTGGCGAGCGAGCCAAATGTCGAGACGCGCGCGCAATTACAAACTGAGCTCGGCATCTCATTGACGACAGACAACAGCGAGATCGCTGCGAAAGCGGAAATTGTTTTTCTTGGTGTGAAACCGCAAATGGTGCTGGCGGTTTTGCGTGAACTCGGCGATGCGATCGCGAACAAACTGGTCGTATCATTCGCCGCAGGCATTCGCATCGCGCAGATGGAAGAGGTCACGCCCGCGCGAATCATGCGCGTGCTTACGAACACACCAAGCGCGATCGGACGGGCGACGAGTGCGTTTGCCAGCGGCCCGCGTGCGACGGATCAGGATCGCGAAAAAGTTCGCGCGATGTTCGGGGCCATCGGCCTCGTGGTGAAAGTCGAGGACGAACAAATTGACGCGGTGACCGCACTGGCTGGCAGCGGACCGGCCTTTGTTTATGCCATTATCGAAGCGCTGGCGCGCGGCGGCGAAAAAATGGGGTTGGACAAATGGGCGTCGCTGCAACTTGCCGCCCAAACTGCGCTCGGAGCATCCGAATTGATGATAACGAGCGGAAAATCTCCGGCGGAATTGATTAAGATGGTGGTGACGCCAGGTGGGACGACCGCCGCCGGTTTGCGCGTGATGGAAGAACGCTCCGTCGCCGCCGCCTTGGCCAACGCAGTGGAAGCCGCGACAAAACGCGGTCAGGAAATGGCACGCGAGAATTCGTAAGATCTCGGAGGTGGATCGACCGCTCCGCGGGCGATGCTAAAAAGTTTCAGGCTGCGCCGCCTAATTTCAACGTCCCACCCTTCATAAGGCTTCCCGCATCGCCTCAATCGGCGCTTCGCGTTCAAACCAAATCTCAAATGCGAGGGCGCCTTGATACAGCAACATCGCCAATCCATTGGCTGCACGGGCGCCAGCTTCGATCGCGGCTGAAACAAAGGGTGTCCGGCCTTCGCGATAAACCGTGTCGTAAATCATTAGGTGCGGCGCAAGTAACCGCGCGGGAATTGGTGACGGATCGCTCCGGTTCAATCCGAGTGGCGTGGCGTTCACAATCAAGTCCAGATGTGCGATTTGGAATCGAATGGCCGCTTCTTCCCACGGAATCGCCTGCAATCTCGGGACGGGACCCAAGACCCTGGGACCGGCAAAATATTCTCGCAGTTCCTCCGCCAGTTTCTGTGCCGTGGCGAAAGTGCGATTGGCAATGACAAGGCGCTCGCAATCTTCACGAGCACATTGCAAGGCAATCGCCCTTGCTGCGCCACCAGCGCCCAGGATCATCACCTTCAAATCGCGCAGATCGACCGCGAATTCCTGCCGAACGGCGCGGGCGAATCCTTTGCCATCGGTATTGTAGCCGCGAAGCTTTGCGTTATCGATCTTGACGGTATTAGTCGCGCCGATGCGCCTCACGTTGTCATCAATTTCGTCCATCAATTTGGAGGCAGCGATTTTGTGCGGCGTAGTTAAGTTCACTCCGACGAAGTTCAGTTCACGGATGAGGTCGAGCGCGCTTTGCAATTCGTCGGGCGAAATTTGAAAGCGCGCATACTGCATGTCGATCTTGCATGTCTTTAAGGCGGCGTTCTGCATTTGCGGTGAAAGCGAATGCGCCACCGGATCCCCAAAAACGCCGAGACGAACCGGAGGATCGATACTCTCCCACTTTCGCAAATCAGCCAGTGTATAAACTTCTTTCGCGCGCTTCTTCTTCATGTCATCCCGCCTCTTTTTTCATGTCATCCCGAGGGCGGCGAGGGACCTTCCTAAAGCTATGCGTCACACAATCCAGCTAGCGTGATCAACGGGCTAAGCGAGGTCCTTCGCTCCGCTCAGGATAAAATGCATTAGCATTTAAGCTATCGGCGCAAAAGTTGTCGATCTGCGCTTTCGTCTGCTACTGTCGTACAATTACAATGACCGAACTGGCTGTTGCTCCAGCTCCAACCGATTTCATCCGCGAAGTTGTGGCGGAGGATTTGCGGACAGGAAAACACACCAGGATAAAAACTCGTTTTCCTCCGGAACCCAACGGCTATCTTCATATCGGTCATGCCAAGTCGATTTGCCTGAATTTCGGGATTGCGCACGAGTTCAATGGCATCTGCAACGTTCGAATGGACGACACCAACCCGACGAAAGAGGAAACGGAGTACGTCGATTCCATCATGGAGGACGTGCATTGGTTGGTCGACGGTTGGGGGGACAAGAATCTTGGTGGCGCGCCGCTTTATACCTCGGACTATTTTGATCGCCTTTACCAATTCGCGCTCGATCTCATTGATAAAGGCAAGGCCTACGTGGATGACATGACGGCGGAAGAAACGGACGAGTTTCGTCGTCTCGGAAAGGAAAGCCGCTTTCGGAATCGCTCCAGCGAAGAAAACCGCGATCTATTTGAGCGAATGAAAGCGGGCGAATTCCCTGACGGGACA
>QHQU01000073.1 GCA_003219925.1 Verrucomicrobiota bacterium | reverse complement strand
AAGATTAAGAATACGAATAAGATTAGGATTAAGCTCTGGGTTATTGGTCGAAAAAGGGGATGATGGCGGCGGCGCAGAAAATGTTGACGAGCGCGATCTCGAAAAAGAAAACCCAGCCCAGCCGCATCAACTGATCGTAGCGAAAACGGGGCAGAGTGAAGCGGACCCAGATAAATACAAAAAGGAGCGCCGTAATTTTAGCGAAGAAAACGAAAATGTTAATAAGACCAAAAAACCACCCGCGGGAACCGTCGGGGATGCCGGGGAAATGCCAGCCTCCAAGAAAAAGGGTAACGATAATGGCCGACCCGGTGATCATGGCAGCATATTCCCCGAGGAAAAAGAGGGCGAACTTCATCGAGCCGTATTCGGTGTGATAGCCGCCGACCAATTCCGTTTCCGCTTCCGGGAGATCGAATGGCAACCGGTTTGTTTCCGCGAATATGGCAATAACAAAGATAGTGAACGATATCCACATCGGAATAGCCAACAGCCAACCGAGCGGATTTTTCCAGTCACCGGCAAAGGGAAGTATCATCCAGCCATGATTAATCTGATATTGCACAACTTCCGTTAGCCGGAGATTGCCAACGAGAAGGAAAATCGGGATCACCGCAAGACCTAACGAGAGTTCGTAAGCGATCATCTGCGAGCTCGAGCGCACTCCACCGAGGAAAGGATATTTCGAATTGGAGGCCCAGCCGGCAATAACGATTCCGTAAACAGCGAGCGACGCGATCGCAAAAACGAATAGCACGCCGACGTTGATGTCCGCGATCACCATTGGCACGCCAAAGAGGGTGCTGCCAAACGGGACCACCGCGATCGTCGTGATGGCCGGCACCATCGCGAGACAGGGCGCGAGCCAGTAATAAAGTTTGTTCACGTGGGCGGGCGTGAAATCTTCCTTAAGCAAAAATTTCATTGCGTCGGCAATTGGCTGGAATAGACCGGCAGGCCCGACCCGGTTCGGTCCGAGGCGGTCCTGAATCAACGCGCTGACTTTTCGCTCGGCATAAACCGCGTAAGAAACCATTGGCAAAATAACGAAAAAAACGATGCCAACGATTTTCAGCAGCGAAATCAGAATAAAGGAAACCGTCGGATTCATTTTACTGCATGCAGCGGCGGCCGCTCAAAAAACTCCTCATCGCTTGGTTCGCCGGGAGGCGATGGGGTAGCCGAACTCTCAGGCGTGGCCATCACTTTCACGCCGAGATCGCCAATTTTGCTCAAGCTCAAGCCTGCCAGTGGTTGAAGCGATTCCGCCATCTGACGAAACACATCCTCGATCGAGCCGAGACCATTACTGCCGGTAAATTCCTGCAGGAGATCGCGCAAGATCTCCCAATCCTCGCGCGCCTGCCCGGGGGGACGCACGGCCCGATTCAATCGTTGCAAACGGCCGCGACCATTGATCATTGAGCCGCGTTTTTCGGCGTATGCGGCGGACGGAAGGATCGCAGTGGCGTGGGCGGTGGCGGCATTGCGCAAAATATTCATGGTGATGAAGGAGGGCAGCTTTTTCAGTTGCTCGACGGTAATTCCAAATTCAGTCGGGTCTTCACCGAGCACGACCAGCGCTTTAATGCGGCCTTCCGCCACACTCGCGGCAATCGCCTCTAGACTCGCGCCGGTTGTGCCTTCCAATCCAAGCATAATCTTCGCGCCGTTCGTATTCGGATTGCGGTCCTGGCTGAGCAAAATGTCGTCCCCCTCCCCTTTTCTGGGAACAATATCTATGAATGAGGCGTTTAACTGCTGGGCGAGACGCGCAGTCAGCCAGAGTTCCTCATTTGTCATCCGGCCCGAGGCAACGATGGCGATGTCTCGACCGCTGAAATGCCGTAGTTGCAGAGCGGTATGGGATATGACCGTTTTCCAATCAGCCGGTTGCAATTTGTCGCCAGAAAAAATTTCCGGTTCGAGCAGTCGTTCAGGGCTCGTTAGGTACTCGAAATTGAGTCGGCCGTAGTCGCACATCCAAACGGAATTAACGGCGACGTTTTCACGCGGCGTCTGGCGGTAGATTACATCTTCGCGCGAGCCAATGATGGTATTGCAACCGGTCGCGCAACTTGTGCAAATACTTTTGGTTTCCTTCAAAAACCAAACGCGCATTTCGAAGCGAAAGTGCGAAGAGGTAAGCGCGCCTACCGGACAAATATCGACCGTATTAAGCGAATAATTGTTTTCGAGCCGCTTATCCGGATGCGCCGTCAGAATGGTGTGGCCTCCCCGTTCGGTGAACCCCAGCACATCGTCCTTTGCAATTTCCTGACAAAAGCGAATACAGCGCGAGCAAAGGATGCAGCGCTCGTCATCAAGCGTAACGCGCGAACCAATCTGAACCCGTTTCGGTTTTTTGACCTTGCCTTCGAGAAACCTTGAGTCCGCGCGGCCATATTCGACACTGAATTCCTGAAGACGGCATTCGCCGGCCTGATCGCAGATAGGACAGTCCAATGGATGATTGATGAGCAGAAATTCCATGACGCCACGGCGACATTCCTCAACCAGCGGCGAACTCGTGCGCACGCCCAGGCCTTCGGCGACATCCTGCGCGCAACAAATTTGCGGGCGCGGCATCCAGTTGATCACCGGCTTGCCATCGGCACCCGACTCGAACTTCCGGTCCGGACCCATCCGGGGGAGGCCCATTTCGATCAGGCACATCCGGCAATTTCCGGGCGAGCTTAGCTTCGGATGGTAACAGTAACGCGGAATGTAAACGCCGAGTTGCGCGCAAGCTTCAATCACTCGCGTGCCTTTCGGAAATTGATGCCAGACGCCATCGATCTGGACGTTGACTAACGGAGAGGTCTCAGCCATTGCTCCTTACTCCTACCAGCTCCCTCACCTGGCGCTTCGCCTCTTCCTCTCCCAGTGGGAGAGGAAGAGGGTGAGGGCAGGTGGCGTTTGATCAGCCTCACGTTTATAATCGTAAGAGCACGAGGACGATTCATATCAAATAGTCCCGGCGGTGCCGGCTTTTTCCCAACCGGGGTCGTGTGCCAGTGGAACCGTTGAGATTTTTCCCTTCGCGATGAGTTCCTCGGGTGTGTATTCCGGGGGCAATGGGGGTGGAGCTGATTTTTTTGCACGCGCGGCGAAATCTTCTGGAAATTTCTCGACAAAACTTTGGGTGGGCCAGGCGCAGGCCTCTCCGAAGGCACAGATGGTGCGACCGGCGATGTTATCCGCCACCGTTTTCAGAGTCCCTGGATCCTGCATCACACCGCCACCGAGCAGCATTCGATCCGTAATTTTTTTCATCCAGAGCGCGCCTTCGCGGCAGGGAGTGCATTGTCCACACGATTCGTGAGCATAGAACTCGTTAATGTTGTTAAGGGCCCAAACCATGTCGCGCGAATCATCTAGCACAATGACCCCGCCAGAACCCGCCATCGAGCCGCAGGCGGCCAGTGAATCGAAGTCCATCGGAATTTCATCGATCGAAATTTCGCGCTCTATAGTGGAGCCATCCGACTGTTTGTCCTTTAATTTGAAGCGTTCGTCTGCGCGCAATACCTTGGCCGAACTTCCGCCGGGAACGACGGCTCGGAGTTGTCGCCCGAACTTCATCCCGCCCGCCATTTCATAGATCAATTGTCCCATCGTTACGGCGCCGACTTCGATCTCGAAGTAACCGGGGCGGACGACATCGCCGCTGACGCAGACAATCCGCGTGCCGGTATTGCCGGGCCGGCCGAGTCGCGAATATTCCGCGCCGCCCATCGCGATGATATGCTTCACATGACAGAGCGTTTCGACGTTATTGACAATGGTCGGGCACATATAGAGACCGAGCACCGCGGGAAAATAAGGTGGTTTGATCCGCGGGTAAGCGCGCTTGCCTTCGAGCGATTCGATCAGCCCCGTTTCCTCACCGCAAATGTAGGCGCCGGCGCCGCGATGAATAAAGACTTCGACGTCAAAGTTGGAACCGAGAATATTCTTACCCAGAAACTTCTTCGCCCGCGCTTCCTCGATGGCGCGCTTGAGGATCTTTGTGCCCTCGGGAAACTCGCCCCTTATATATATGTAAGCGGTGTGGACATTGAGGGCGTAACAGGAAATCAAGACGCCCTCGAGCAGCTGGTGCGGATCCTGATGAATAATGTAACGATCCTTGAAGGTGCCAGGCTCCGACTCGTCGGCATTGCAAATCAGATACACCGGCTTCTTCTCGTCCGGCTTAATAAAGCTCCACTTCACCCCGGTTGGGAAACCAGCGCCACCACGTCCGCGCAACGCCGAAGTCTTAACCTCGTTAAGAATGTCCGTCCGCGACATGGTAACGGCTTTTTTCAACTCCTGGTAGCCGCCATCATCGAGGTAACAATCAATGTCGGTCGTCCAATCCGGGCGACCAATATTTTTGAAGACGAGCCGGCGCTCGAGAGGATGAGGCGAGGCCTGGCTGTTGATGTTTAATCCGCTGCCCTGGCCCGACTCCGGTGTAACACGTGTTCGACCGAGAAAAAGATCGGCCACCGCGTTTGGATCGACGTTTTCGCGTAACTCGTCGTCCACCATGCAAACCGGGGCGGTGCCGCAGCTGGCCAGACACTCCACGAATTCGACGCTCACTTTTCCATCCTTGCTAACGAGAAATGGATCGTGAAGACCGTTAGGTCCGCGCGCGATGCCAGCCGCCGCGTAAAGGTTTTCCATAACACGATAGCTTCCGGCCATGGCACAACTAAGCGTCCGGCAAACGCGAATATGGGTTTTGCCGGCGCTTTTTTGCCGCAACATCGGATAAAAGGTCACCAATTCGAGAATGTTGATCGGTTGTAGCTCCAGCTTGTCCGCAATCCAATTAATCCCTTCGTCGCTGATAAAACCGAAACGTTCCTGCCAGAGATGCAGCAATGGCAAAGCCGCGCTTCGTTTTCGCTCGGGGGGATATTGAGCAATTGCAGCATCCACTTGCCGCTTTAATTCCGCCGGAATTTTCGTCGCGGTCGAAGCCATAACAATCGGTCGCCTACTTGGGAAGCGTGCTCGATTTCGCCGCTACCTTGTCGTCCTTAAACAACACCGTCACCGTGCCATTGGGTTGGCGATAAAGATAGGTTGTGCGTTTAAGCAGCATAAAATCCTTGGTTTCGACAGCCGTCGGCGGACCAAGAATGGATTCCACCTGTTTCTTGCTCATTCCTTCGGTCACCTGGTCGACATTGGCCTGGGTAAGACGCTGCCCGCTGCATGAGAAGAACAGCGCGCTAACGAGAAGCAGGATAATCCGGAGGCGGGTGCTCTTCATTGCGTGCCAAGATTGGTGTCCTTGCCGTCCACCTCGTCGTTCTTAAACGTAATCTGGGCGAACTTCTGTCCGTCTTCGTAACGCCAGATCGTCTTCTTGAAGATGAGCATGTCTTTCGTCTCCATCGACATCGGCGGACCCAAAATCTTTTCCACCTGTGCCTTGCTCATGCCCGTCGTGATCTGGTTATAATTGTCGAGTGTCAGCTTCGATCCGGTCATGACATTGCGGTTGCACGCGGCCAAAACCAGGATCGCCCAGAAAACTGCAGAGATTACTTTCATCGATCGCATTCTCCCATTACGAAGTCTAAACTGCCTAAAATCGCTACCACATCACTCATCATGCAACCCGGCAGCAATTCCGGCAGGATGCTGAGGTTGACAAACGATGGCGCGCGGATTTTGAGCCGGTGCGGAACACCACCGCCACGGCTATTGATGTAAAAACCGAGCTCGCCCTTCGGATTCTCCGCCGCGAAATAAATCTCGCCTGGCGGCGCTTTTAAACCCTCGGTCACGACAATGAAATGGTGAATCAATTCTTCCATCTTTGTCATGACCCGCGATTTCGGCGGCAGCATATTTTTCCAATCCGCTACGTTAATCGGACCACTTGGCAATTTGTCGATCACCTGCCATAAAATTTTGGCGCTCTGCCGCATCTCCTCGATCCGAACTAGATAGCGATCGTAGCAGTCGCCTGTCGCGCCGGTCACTACCTCGAAGTCATATTGATCATAATCGAGATAAGGATGCTTCCGCCGCAAATCGTGTTCGATGCCGCTGCCACGCAGATTTGGGCCCGAAAGGGCATACGCAATAACGCGATCGCGCGGAATTACTCCGATATCGCGGGTGCGATCGACAAAAATGCGATTGCGGGTGAGGAGGTTGTCGCATTCATCAAGCTTCGGGCCAAATGTCTCGAGGAATTTTCCCAATTGCGGAATGAAATTCGCCGGCAAATCGCGAATCTGTCCGCCTACGCGAGTATAACTGGTAGTGAAACGCGCGCCGGTTAACAATTCACACAAGTCGTAGATTTTCTCGCGTTCCTCAAAAGTGTAAAGGAACACGGTCATCGCGCCAAGATCGAGCGCCATCGCGCCTAACCCCATAAGGTGGGAGGAAATGCGGGCGACTTCGCAGCAGATCACGCGAATGGCTTTGCCCCGTGGCGGGATTTCCCAGCCCATCAATTTCTCCACCGCCAGGGCGTAAGCGACATTGTTGGCCAGCGGGGCGAGGTAATCGAGGCGGTCGGTGTAAGGAACAAACTGATTGTACTGCATGTTCTCCGCGATTTTTTCGTCACCACGATGCAGGAAACCGACGTCCGGCGTCGCCTTGGTAATGATTTCACCATCGAGTTCGAGCACGAGTCGCAACACTCCGTGAGTGGCTGGGTGCGACGGTCCCATGTTGAGCACCATCTTTTCGCCGATGTCATCCCCCGATTGCTCAGCCTGTTGATTGCGCATCGCCGCGTCCGCCGCGACCACTCGAGTGACCGGATCAGGATTTTCAATTTCGCGCGTGGTAAAAGGCATGGCGAGGGCGTGTGTTTATGCTCGCGAGTCGCGTCGCGCGCGCAAGCGCAAAAGGTCGAACTTAGGAATCCGGGGAACCGAGCCATCCCCTAGCGAACCCGAAGTTTGCCGCGGAACTTACCGGCTCTCGCTTTTGAGACGGGCATCGCTTGATCCAATTGCGCCTTGCTGTATCGAGTAAATGCGCACACGGGATGATCCGGGGAGCAAAGGCGGCTGACCTTTAGCGAGGAAATCAGACGAATGTTGAGGGACCTCTTAGAGACCGTGGGAACTAGAAATCAAGGACTTACAGCGGCGAAGGGCCAGTCCCAGCGATTTTCCTTCACCGCGGATGTGGCTTTGCTATAATTTCTATAACCTAATAGCAATCACCTCTCAAAGGTAGCAGTGTCGTCCCCACTTTTTATGAAAACTCGCATCGCCCGCCATGTCGCGATCTATCTTTTTATCGCCCTGACCGGCTACGGCATTGGCGCTTGTCGCCAGAACGTAATGCTTAGTCCCAGCGCAGACGATCTCATCGTTCTCAACGGTTGCGTCGTCTCGGCCTGCAACTATCTGGCGGCGGTCAAAACCCAACACAACTTGGAAAAAAACTTTTGGGCGAAAATTCTTCTCGTCCGTTATGCCAACCATCCCGCCGGTCACGCCTATTGCGTTTGGGAAACGGACGGCACGATCTACGGATACGACCGCAACGCCGGTGGGTTCCCTATTCCGGTTTACACCCGGGACGCAAAGTCGATCGCGATTATTTTGGCTAAGGAATTATCGAGGCATCTTAAAGAAAACCTCTCAGTGAGCCAGGCGGATTTCGTCGAGCCGTCGACCAAGGTGCAGCGCTTCTAGACATTTACACAAGGTAAGAGGGGCAAGGTTCGGTTCCGGCCCCTCTGTCACACCCTGCCCTGTCTCCTAACGGAGGAACGAGCGTTCAGGTGCGAATCCCGTGAGGAGGCTAACGAGTGTCAGGCTTCGCATCGGTCCACTTCTTCTTTTCAAACGCCTTTCGCCCGGAGCCAACTTCAAACATCTCAAAGTCGGTTGGGTTCTGCTGATAATACTTTTGATGATACTCTTCCGCCGGCCAGAATTTCATCGACGGCAAAATCTCAGTTACAATCGGTTTGTCGAACCGGCCAGAGGCCGCCAGCTTTGCCTTTGATGCTTCCGCGATCTTTCGCTCTTCGTCGTTCTGCACAAAGATGGCGGCGCGATAACTCGGTCCAATATCGGTGAACTGGCCGTCGGATTGCGTGGGATTGATCT
>QHQU01000072.1 GCA_003219925.1 Verrucomicrobiota bacterium | reverse complement strand
TTTCATCACCCGCGCGGACTTCACCACCTGCGGCAAAAACATTTTACCGGCGCCAAACAAATCGCCGACCACGCTCATTCCAGCCATGAGCGGCCCTTCGATTACCTGGAGCGGTTTGGGAAATTTGCGGCGCGCTTCTTCGGTATCGGTTTCGATGAAATCGACTACGCCCTGCACTAATGCATGCTTGAGCCGTTCCTCCACCGGAGAGGAACGCCACGCCTTTTCCTGCACCTGTTCCTTCACTTTCACTTTCACGCGATCGGCGAAATCAACCAGCCGCTCCGTTGCATCGTCGCGACGGTTCAGAAGCACATCTTCCACCCGCTCGCGCAGTTCCGGTTCGATCTCTTCGTAAACCGCAAGCTGACCTGCATTCACAATTCCCATGTCCAGGCCGGCCCGAATCGCGTGATACAGAAACGCTGCGTGCATCGCTTCGCGCACAGCGTTGTTTCCGCGAAACGAAAACGAAATGTTACTGATGCCGCCGCTCACTCGTGTGCAGGGCAAATTCTCTTTAATCCAACGCGTCGCTTCGATGAAATCGACGGCGTAATTGCGGTGCTCCTCCAGGCCGGTCGCCACGGTAAGAACGTTGGGATCGAAAATGATGTCGCTGGCCGGGAAATCGAGGCGTTGCCTCAGTAACTCGTAAGCCCGCCGGCAGATTTCGATTCGGCGCGCAAGATTATCAGCCTGCCCACGTTCATCGAAAGCCATTACGATTACGGCTGCGCCATAACGGCGGACCGATCGGGCCTGGCGCAGGAACTCTTCCTCGCCGTTCTTGAGCGAGATCGAATTGACCACGCTTTTCCCCTGGGCGCATTTCAATCCTGCTTCGATCACGCTCCATTTCGAGCTGTCGATCATAATCGGGACGCGCGCGATTTCCGGTTCACTGCTAACGAGATTTAGGAAGCGCGTCATCGTCGCCTCCGAATCAAGCATCCCTTCGTCGACATTGATGTCGATAATGTTTGCTCCATTCGCGACCTGCTGGCGCGCAACCGCGACTGCGCCCTCGAAATCGCCGGCCAGAATCAGTTTCGAAAACTTCGGCGAACCGGTGATATTCGTGCGCTCACCGATGACAGCGAATCCAAAGTCGCGCGTGAGGTCGAGTGGCTCGAGGCCGGAAAGTCGAAGGGGTTGGATCTGTTGGATCTCATCTTCGAGAGATGATGTTTCCGTATTCGCACGTACCGAACGCGAACGGGCCTCTTCGTGCCCTGTGCGCGAATTCCGGGGAGCGCGCGCGTCTCGCGTGCCGGTCGCGGCGTCTCGCCGCGACGAACTTTTCGCTTCATCTTCCTGCGTCCAAACCCATGGATAATCTTCATTCGGTCGCGCGATTTCCGCATCCCAAGGATTTCGAAGGATGTAATGAAATTTCTCTTTTAAATCGCGATCCGATCGCACATAGCGATCAAACGATTCTTTTTCCCAAACCGGACCCTTCGAATTTTCTATTTTGTTAATTTCATGCGCAGTGAACGATTTGATCGAATGCATGAGATCCGAAACTTTCCAAAAAATTGGGCGGCCGGTCGTATCGTTTCCCTTTGGCCACGGTTGCAGCAGAGCATGCACGTGGTCGGGCATCACAGACACCGCGAAAAGCTCGTAACGTTGACGATGAAAATGTCGAACAGCATCGAGAACAATCGTTCTTGCCTTGCTTGAAAGTGTTCGTCGCTGGCGCGTAGCTAATGTGATGGCGTAAATTGCCCACGGTTTGTCGAAATGAGGAAGACGACGCTTTGCGTAATGTGTAGCAGTTTGAACGGAGTCCTCGTTTAAAGTCCGCGAAAGCGAGACGCTTTCGCCAGCACGCGAGACGCGCGCGCTCCCCAGATCAGATTGTGAACGTGCATCAGCTGGCAATACACGCGGTGGAAGTTCACGCGCCTGTTTCGCAAATGCCGCGATGTGCGCAGGCGTTGTTCCGCAACAGCCGCCGACCATGTTTAACCAGCCGTTGCGCACCCACCGCAAAACTTTCGGAGCAAAGGTTTCCGGTGTTTCCGGAAATCCGGTTTCGGAAAGCGGATCGGGAAGTCCGGCATTCGGGTAAGCGCTGACGAAAGTTGGTGCGACCCGTGCCAGCTCTTCGACGAAGGAAGCCATTTCATCAGGCCCGAGGGCACAATTCAATCCCACCATCAGCGGGTTCGCGTGCGTGATGGAGGTAAGAAATGCTTCCAACGTCTGGCCACTAAGAGTGCGACCGGAACGGTCGGTGATTGTCCCAGAAACGATCAGTGGAACGGGGTTTTTCTCGAACGCTTCCGCAATCGCGAATAACGCTGCCTTGGCATTTAGGGTGTCAAAGACCGTTTCAACGAGTAACAAGTCCACCCCGCCTGCCAGCAGGGCGTCGATTTGATCCCGATAACTCTGTTTAATTTGATCGAATGTAACGGCGCGAAATCCGGGATCGTTGACATCGGGAGAAAGTGATGCGGTGACGGGGAGGGGACCTAGCGCACCGGCCACGAAACGTTGTTCGCCGGTTTCGTTGCTGACGCGATCGGCCGCTTCTCGCGCCATGCGCGCGGCAGTATTGTTTATTTCGCGGACGGTTTCGCGCAGACCAACGTCACTGACAACGCGCTCGAAAAATTCCGGATCTTTTCGCCCGTTGTTTGGTTTGCCGTCAAAAAGAAATTCCTGCAGGCCGATCGTGGTGGCGCTAAAAGTATTAGTCTCAATCACATCGGCGCCGGCGCGGAGATAGTCTTCGTGGACGTGCTCGACCGCCTCCGGTTTCGTCAGCAGCAAAAGCTCGATCGCACCTTTGAGATCCTTGCCTTTCCAATTGCGAAAGCGTTCGCCGCGATAATCCGCTTCGCTCAGGCCGAGGCGTTGCAGAGTTGTGCCCATCGCGCCGTCGAGCACGACGACGCGTTTCTGCAACAGCGCGGTAAAGGGATGGGACGCGTTTGGCATGAAAGGAAAGGAACCAGCTTTCGTGCCTTCTTCAAGGAACAAATTGACGTATCATGATACGTAGATGTGTTCGTCTCCTGGTCGCGATCATGCTCCTGATCGTATTCCTATTCCCTGGCTGTTCTTACGCCGGAACAGAAGCCTTGTCGCCGCGGTCGCTGGCCGCGGCAGCACTATCTTCTCAGAACGATACTAAGCCGCGGCCGACGACCGCGGCTCCAACGAATGGAGTTGCTGCAAAAACGATTCGCCACTCGACGCCAGCCTTTCTTCGAGCCGTTTCGTACAATCACAATCACAGCAAGCCCAGCGCTCAGTCCCGTTCTCGTGACGGCAATTGCGGCGCGAATGCGCATCTTTCACCGACAGAAGATCAAAATATTTTTCCCAATAAGGACGCTCTTCCTCCAATGGCGGATCACAAAAACAAGTTTCGACCCAATGCGCTTCGCCTTTGGCATCGACGCGGGCCATCTGCATGTCGTATAAATACTCGTCACTAGCGATTGACCCGCGACCGAGCATGCGATCTGCAATCGCCTTTGCCAACGCGCCCGCGCATCCGGATTTCACCCGGGCTTTCACCAAATAACGCATTCCAAAACTTACACGCGGCGCGGCCCCTGTCATTCCGAGCGCAGTCAAGGAATCGGTAGCCACTTAGATTAGAGATGTCCCGATTTCCGCTCGAGATGACTCCCGCAGCAGAACTGTAATCCTGGCTTTTGGATTCGGACCTGGTCGGGGAATTCTTTACTATTCAGAGATGTCTCGACTTCGCTCGACATGACAATTAGCTGAAATCACCATGGAAGCGCTGCGTTTGTTCAGGTCGCTGAGCCGCGCACAGCGCAACACTTTCATCGCTTGCTTTCTCGGATGGACGCTGGACGCGCTCGATTTCTTTCTTTTGACCTTTGTCCTTGGCCCAATCGCACATAATTTCGGACGAACCATCGAGCAGGTCACCTTCGCCATCACCATCACCTTGATGATGCGCCCGCTCGGTGCCTTCATCTTTGGCTGGCTGGGCGATCGATTTGGCCGACGCATTCCTCTGATGATCGACATTGTTTTTTATTCGATCATCGAATTGCTGACCGCGTTCGCCCCGAATTTCGCAACGTTTTTGTTGTTGCGCGCCTTGTTCGGGATCGGGATGGGCGGCGAATGGGGCTTGGGTGCGTCGCTCGCGATGGAATCATTGCCAACCCCAGCGCGCGGTCTGTTCTCGGGAATTTTGCAACAGGGCTACGCCTTCGGCTATCTCCTGGCTGCGCTAGTTTACTGGATCGTTTTTCCCATTTTCGGGTGGCGGGGATTATTTATCGTGGGAGCGTTGCCGGCGCTGCTCGTTATTTATATTCGCGCGCATGTGCCGGAGTCACCGGTTTGGGAACGGAATCGCGCCAGTGGCAGACGCATGAAATTCGATCTACGGCGCTTCGCCAAAGAACATGGGGCGTTATTAATCTACGCGGCACTGCTCATGACCGCATTCAACTACATGTCGCACGGAACTCAGGATCTCTACTCGACTTTTCTCGAAAAACAGCGCGGCTTCGGCGTCAGCGCGACATCGACGATCACCATCGTCTATGCCATCGGCATGATTTGTGGCGGCACCGTCATCGGCTTTCTTTCGCAACGATGGGGCCGTCGCCGGTGCATTATTTTGTCGGCGATTTGCGGGATGCTTTTGATTCCGGCGTGGATTTTCTCGCCCGGGACACCGCTGCTGATTGCCGGCGGGTTTTTCATGCAATTCATGGTGCAAGGCGCCTGGGGAGTGGTGCCGGTACATTTGAACGAACTTTCGCCGGCTGAGTTCCGCGGAACATTTCCCGGACTGGCATATCAACTGGGGAATTTCGCGGCCGCTTATGCCGCGCAACAGCAGGCCTCGCTCGCCTACCATTTTCGAGACGCGAATGGAAATCCCAATTACGCCCTGACTATGGCGTTGGTGGAATGTTTCGTTTTTCTAGCAATCATTCTGCTTGCCGCAATCGGTCCGGAAAAACACGGCCGGGAATTCTGAAGCGAACACCACGCACCACGCTGTCATCCCGAACCCCGAATTCCTTCGGGGTGAGGGACCTCACAATCACAGTTTGAAGTTCGATTTGGATTGTGTGGTCGAAACTGGGTCGTGGGATTCTTCGCTGCGCTCAGGATGACAAGGCGCGCGGAGCCGCGCGATTGGGATGCTTCCATCCGAACCCGCGCCAGCTTTTGGGCGGGCTTCCTCTAGGGGCCGTGCCCGCCCAAAGTGGGCGGCGCCAGCCCCGGACCCTCGCCGGGCGGGGTAAGGACAGGTTTCCGCTGTTGCGGCGGCGGCGGTGGTTGTTGCCGTGGCGGTTCCTGATTTACGACTGCGGGCGCGGAAGCCCGATAAGCACCTACACCGTGACGCTGCTCCACGATGGCTTGCGCGATTTTATCGGCCAACAGGTCGCGATAATTCCCGTCCCGGGCTTCGCGACCTTCCGATCGGTTGCTCAGAAAACCGCATTCCACCAAAACCGCCGGATAAACTGCTTTGCGTACCACGCGAAAATCGGCCGTGTGTACCCCGCGGTTAACAGCTCCATTTAGCGAGCAAAGCCTGCTCTGGATGTTTTGCGCCAACTCGGCCGCATATGGTGAATGATAGTAAGTCTCAAACCCTTTCACACCGCGCCGCCGCGAATCGTTGAAGTGAATACTGACGAAAATTGAATTTGGTGTGCCGTTCTCGATATCAACACGCGTGTCGAGGGGAATGAAAACGTCGCTCGTCCTTGTCATGACGACGTTAAATTGAGATTCGCGCAGCTTGCGGCTTAGTCGGGTTGCGACATCGAGCGTCACTACTTTTTCTGGCGGACCAGATCGGCGGTAAGCACCGCTGTCCCGCCCGCCGTGTCCGGCATCCACCACAACGCTGGTAAAGCTCCGGCTGGTATCCTTCGCCTGCTGCGGTGGCGCGACGACTTGGCAGCCTGCCAAAAAAAGCGCACAAAGCGCGGCGCCTTTACCCCACATCGACCTCGGCATTGCGATTGATAAATGATTCGAATCGCGCTGACAAATCTTCGGGGCAAAACGCGAAAGCGACCTGCCACGGTGTAAAAACCGCTTGTTTTTAGCGTGACCGGATTTAAAGGCGTTTCTCACGTTTATGCGACTTAAACTAGTAGCAGCTCCTGTGCTCTTGGCGCTGGCCTTCGCTGCCTGCAACAAAAAGCAAAAAGTCCAAACTATTGGCGAGGGATCGACCCCCGCTGGCGCCGCCTCGGCCGCGCCAGGCGCGTCTCCGCTGGCGACCGTAAACCCCGTTACAACCCCAACCCCGCCAGCAAAGGTGGCGGTCGACCAGACCGCGCAGGTCATCGTTTATGGCTATCACCGCTTCGTCAATCAGGTTCGACGGCCGGATACCGAAATCACGCCCCAGATGTTTGAACAACAAATGCAGGAACTGAAAAATCGCGGCATCACTGTAATCGGGATGCAGGATTTCCTGGCCTGGAAGCGTGGCGAAAAAAATATTCCACCGCGTTGCGCCATTATCAGCTTCGATGACGGCTGGAAATCGCAGTACGATGTGGCCTGGCCAATTATGAAGAAATTCGGTTACCCGTTTACATTGTTTATTTATACCGAAGGCGTTCGCGGTGGACACTTTGGCGGCGGCGAAGCCGTTACCTGGGAACAGCTCGCGGAAATGCGCGATGCCGGCATCGATATTCAAGCGCATTCGGAAACGCACCAGGATTTGCGCAAGCCCTATGACAAGATCGCGAAGAAAAAACTGAGCCCGCCCGAATACGAACAGTGGCTGCAAAATGAAGTCGGCCGATGCAAGGAAACCCTGGAGCAACGGCTCGGCATCAAGGTGAATTGCTTTGCCGTTCCTTACGGATTCTACAACCAGCACGTCAAAGATGTGGCCAAAAACGCCGGCTACGAAGCAGTGTTTACTGTTTACGGCCAACCGATCACGTTTCGGTCGACCATGGATTCGCTGGGGCGCTACCTGATCGAAGGAAACAAGCCGAAAGTCTTTGTCGACGCCATTTCCATGATAGCGACTTCCAGCGCAGGCGGCGCGCCGGTCGCCGAATTTGGGGCGTCGAACATCGCGAGCAAACCAGGGGATGGCGAGACGACCCGCAATCCTTTGCCATTAATTAGCGCGAATCTTTCCGCCTTTGGCGCGATCGATCCCGGCACTGTAGCGATGCGGGTGAGTGGGTTAGGCGTTGTCCCGGCGTCCTTCGATCCGAAAACCAACACCGTTTCCTATCAGGTAACGAAAAAGTTACGCGATAAATGCAGTGTCATTGTAGAGGCAAAATCGGGCGGTAAAAAAGTCGAGGCGCACTGGACCTTCGCGGTTGAAGGAGCGGGTTCACCGGCAGCTGCGTCGGCTTCGCCAACACCGAAAAAATAGAACGCGTGTTGCAGCAAATCTTCCGGGTAGCGCACGCGTTCTCGCGTGCTTGTGCCAGTCCGCCTCGGACTTTCGGCGTCTCGCCGAAACAGTCTTTTCTGGGGAGCGCAGACAACTTGCCTGCCCTTTTTCGGCAACCTTGCCGAAAAGAATCCGTCGGCAAGCTGCCGACGCCAGCAGGCTGGCAGCCTGCGCTCCCCGAATCTGTTGTCTAGGAAGGCATCGTAATTAATTATGTTTTCCCAATTAGGCGATAAGCTTCAGGACATTTTTAAGGATCTGCGCGGTCACGGGACGATCAGCGAGACGAACATTAATGATGCATTGCGCCAGGTCCGTCTCGCACTGCTCGAAGCAGATGTCGATTTCCAGGTTGCAAAAAACTTTGTCGCGCGGGTCAAAGAAAAGGCACTGGGCGAAGAAGTGTTGCGTAGCATCACACCCGGGCAACAAATCGTTAAAATATTTCACGAAGAGCTGACCGCCTTACTCGGAGGCGATGCTGCCCCGCTGAATTTGGGAAAACCGGCGCGCATTTTGATGGTGGGTTTGAATGGCGCCGGCAAAACAACCTCAGCGGCAAAGCTGGCGCGGCTGTTGAAGAAACAGGGGCATTTACCTCGTTTGGTCGCGATGGATTTGCAGCG
>QHQU01000332.1 GCA_003219925.1 Verrucomicrobiota bacterium | reverse complement strand
TTCGGGATGATCGTAAGTTCCAAAGCAGCCACGTCTTCCAACGCGACTTGATATTCCTCGATCTCCTCAGTGGCTCCCAATGGGCTGAAATGATACTGCTGGCGCACGACATCGCGCCATGAACTTTCTGTCGTCGGTGACCAGCGCAGGACGAATTCCTGCGTGCGCGCCTCCTTCTCCTCTCGAAACAGCAGGCGGATGCGCCTGAGCCTCTGCGGCGCATCGAAGAGAAGTCGGACCGTCTGTTCTCCTGGGCTTTCCGCGCGCCATCCTATTGCGCCAACAGTCAACAGCGCTGATTCGATCGGGTGCGCCGCGTCTTCCGATGTGACTTCCACTCGGGCCAGGGCTTCCAAGTCGAGCCAGCTGGTATTCGCCGACGGGCTTTCTCGCTGTGGCTTTGAGGTAATCCGTTTCCGCATTGGTTTTATCCTTTAGATCATAGCACTTCGTCCAAGCTTCGCCGATCAACCGCTGACCGGCACATGACTTCACTGCAATTTTGTGAGAGAGTCCTCTATCTCACGAAAACTCGGCTCCTTCCACGGCGGCTCGACTCGTCTCGTTAGACCTATGAATATCGGTAGATGTGTGAATCAATCTGTTGCCGCTCTCCTCGTGGCTAGTTGTGGTGCCCTCTGCCTTGCCGGCTGCTCTACAGCGATGGACGTGCACACCGCGTCTGATTCAGAGCTAAAGAGCCGACAAAATGAGATAAATCGCAAGATCGCCACGGATGACTTTGGCGTTTCCTGGGGCCTAAGCCGTTGGGTTAGTCATGCGACTGAAAAGAACAAAACTCTGAAAGAGAAAGAGCAGATAGACGCCGAATTACTGCGGCGGCGGCGATCCGAGAACGTTGGAATCACGCGGAGCTCGCACGTTGCCCCTGATGTGACCGCGTCCTCAACCGATAGCTTGGCGGAACCCCCAGGCGAGGGCCCTTCGACGACGGCGCCGTCAGATTCGCAATTTCCCACAGCCAAGCGAGTGCCGAACAAACCCGGCTTCGTCTTCAGTCCCTCCGACCCATCCAAATATGTCGACGTGAGTGGCTATCCTTCGGGCAGCAAGGTCAAAGACCCATATTCGGGAAAAATTTTCACGGTGCCGTAATCGCAAGGTTTTCCGGTGACCGGTCCGAGCCGGACTGGCGGTTGTTGAGGGTTGAGGGATCTCTGAAGCTGAAGAAGTTGAGAATTGTCCGAGCCGGACTGGCGTTATACGCGAGGCGGTCACCGCGGCGAGCCAAGACTGAGGAACGAAAAGCTGAAACCTGATGCTATACGTGACTCACATATGGGAGATTGAATTGTGTTCTTGAGACAGAAGAGATTAAAGGAAGGGATCGGTTAAAGGAGAGGAGTCGCGTATTAACATTTTATCTTTGAGCGCTTCTTGTGGCATTAGGAAAACTCCCCTACAAGCAATTACGTATTCTGTTAAAAGATCACCTGGTACTCCGGGAAGATCCTGAGACCGCGAAGTTGATCCGTGAGCTCAAGCAGGCACGCAGACGCGGCTATCTTACGCCAGCCGAGCTTGAAAGGATTTGTCGTTGGAAATCAGCACGTGCGATTCACCACATCAAAAAGAACAGCACGGCCCGGGTGCGAACAGCGACATGGCGAGCGCTGGCGACACCGAGCGAACGCCGACGCCTCGAAACGCTGATGAGTCTTGATGGGGTGTCGGTAGCAATGGCTTCCGCCATTCTGACGCTGCTAAATCCCCGCCGCTACGGCGTCATCGATATCCGTGTCTGGCAGCTTTTGTATGGGATGGGAGCTGTCACAAAAAATCCCAGCGGAGTT
The DNA here is from genome assembly GCA_003219925.1 of Verrucomicrobiota bacterium. Lineage (GTDB taxonomy): Bacteria > Verrucomicrobiota > Verrucomicrobiia > Chthoniobacterales > UBA10450 > AV69. The sequence continues at coordinate 321 of QHQU01000332.1, read as the reverse complement.
GGGTTTAGTTTCGATCACTGGCATCAGTTTTTGATGATCGTTCGGCAATTTGCTGAAGAGTTTCACGTTAGTGCTCGTGATATTGAAAGAAGCTTGTTCGCGGCGCATCAGGCGTATCAAGAGGGAACGCTGTATGCACGTTGAAGCGTTAATGGGTTAAAAAGTTAAAGAGTTGAAGAGCTTGCCATGAGGACAGCCCTGAAGACTTTCGGGGTTACGTCGTGAGGCGGGGGAACAAAGGAATAGACAATAGGGGTCAGTCAACAATCTTGACAGAACTACGATCGGCGGATTGTAGTGGCCGCGATGGCACGAGCAGAA
>QHQU01000071.1 GCA_003219925.1 Verrucomicrobiota bacterium | reverse complement strand
CGCCATCATCGTCGCAGCCGGCAGCAGCAAGCGCGTCGGTTTCGATAAGTTATTTTCAAAGCTCGGCGACCGGTCCGTTCTTGAACATGCGCTGGCGGCATTCGAAGAGGCGGAATCAGTAAGCGAAATCATCGTCGTCTGTCGGGACCCCAAGCTCGTCCAAGATGCGATCAACCGGGCCGACGGAATAAAAGTCCGCGCAGTGGTTCGCGGAGGTGAGCGGAGACAGGATTCGGTGCGGGCTGGGCTGAAAGAGTTAGCCGAGAATTCGGAGTTTGTGGCGGTGCACGATGCCGCGCGCCCGTTGATTACGCCCCGCGAAATCGAGCGCGTCTTCTCGGCGGCGCGGAAACATGGCGCGGCAGTTTTGGCGGCGCCGATCACGGACACGCTCAAGTTTGCCGACGCAAATCAGGTTGTCAGCGGCTCGATCGATCGGCAAAATGTTTTCGCGATGCAGACGCCGCAGATTTTTCGTCGAGCGTCGCTGCTTGAGGCGTACGAACGTATCAGGAGCAATTCGCTGATCGTCACCGATGAAGTTTCCGCGATTGAACACGCGGGCGGAAGCATAGTGATCGTGCCAGCGCAGGATCACAATTTGAAAATCACCTACGCCGGCGACTTGCCGATTGCGGAGTTCATTTTGAAGCAACGCCACTCGTCATCCCGAGCGTAAGTCGAGGGCTGGAGTTTACACCAGCGGCTGTTTTGCCAGAGCCCGAAGGGCAAGATCTGCGATCGGCCCGACGTCTTCGCGCAGGAACTTTCGTCCCTTGCGGAGATCGGTCGCGGACTTGAGGTCGGCGACGCGAAAAAGCTTTCCGTTTTTCCAAATTGTCGCGGCGTCATTATAAGGGCCGACACGGCGTGGATCGGTCCAGGTATGAATCGAAACCAGATTCGTGGTCACCGCCGCGGCCACATGCATCGGGCCGCTATCGACGCTGATGACGAATGCAGCCGCGCGCAAAAGCCAGACCAGTTGCAGAAGCGTAGTCTGGTTCGTCAAATCCACGCAATTCTCCGGTGCCGGAAATCTTCGGCCGGATTTGCCGACGACCACGACGCGAGCGGGCGCGAGCGCGCGGCAAAATTCCAGAATCACATTGGCTCCGATCGATTTATTGCGTCCGCGGGCGTAGGGATGGAGAACAACGAATGCGGGGAAAGCATCGAAACGCCGTGGTTGATCCCCAGTTGGAATCGCAAAACGCAAATCGCGCAGAGCCGCGCCGGACGACTCGGCTAACTTGAAATAGCGATCGACGGCGTGCTCCCGCCGATCGACTCGCGCCACCTGCGTATAAAAAAGGCGCGAACCTTCGCGGGCATCGCTCATTCCCAAAATTGCTTTTGCGCCGCTAATCCGGGCGATTAATGCACTGCGGAACAGCCCCTGGAAATCCAGCGCCACATCCGGTCGCAACTGGCGCGTTTCCCGAATCCAAGGAAACAAACGAGCGGGTGCGCCGAACCCTCGAAATTCACCCCGTGGAAAGAGGTGAACGTGATCGACGTCGCGATTTCCCCGCAACAACGGCGCCCATTCCGGGTTGATGACCCAGGTGATTTCGGCGTCGGAATTAGCATTACGAATCGCCGCGACCGCTGGCAAAGTGTGAACCACATCCCCCAGTGAACTCGGTTTGATGATCAGAATTTTCGACGGCACGGCTCAGCGACCGAGCGCAAGACGGTCGGCCAGCAGACGCGGCAGCCCAGCCGCAATAATTTTTTTGCGGGCCTTGTCGATCGCGTAGCGAACACGACGCTGCTCGATCAAATTTTCATCGGCGTGGTAGATGCAATAGGCGGCGCGCCAATCACCATCACGCGGTTGGCCGACACTGCCGGCGTTAACAAAATATTTTTTGCCAAATTCGACGTGAATTTGTTCCTGCTGAGTGCGGCGGGCGCGCTCGTCCCGAATAAAAGCGCATTGAATATGGGTGTGACCAAAAAAACAAAGGGCGGTGTGTTGATAAGTGAAGCTGGCGGCGGCATCGAGATCGCGAAAGACGTAGCCCCACTGCGCTGGAGTATCGAGGGTGGCGTGAACGATGGTGAAATCGCGCACCTGCCGCTGCAGGCGCAAATCGCGCAACCACTCGCGGTCCTCCTCACTCAGTTGCGCCCGCGTCCATGTCATCGCGCGCTCAGCCATTTCATTGAAATCACCGGAAGCTTCCGGTTGTGACGCCTGCTCGTCGTGATTCCCTTTTACCGTCGGGCAATCCAAATCCCGCACAATCTCGACGCACTCGCGCGGGTTGGCGTTATAGCCGACGACATCACCCAGACAAACGAAGTGAGTGCAGTGCCGTTCGCGCGCGTCTGACAGGACTGCTTCCAGCGCCTCCAAATTTGCGTGAATGTCGCTAAAAATGGCAAACCGCATCAGGGAATAATTCTTTCGTTCACAGGAATTTTCAGGCGCTCTTCCATGACCCGCAATTGATTTAGCAAACGCGGGAGGCGCTCCTTTTCCCCGCGCTGGTAGAGAGTGCGCAATCGATCGTAAGCCTCGCGTTCGCGGCCTTCGCAGTAAGAGAGCTCGTAGGCAGAAAAACGTTCGTCGTAGGAATGGTGTTCGGGTAGACGTGACGCCTTTTCGAAATTCTCCGCTGCTCGGACGTGATCGTGAAACTTGTCGCGATACAACCGTGCCAGCGCTTCGTAGAGTTGCGGTTTCTCCGGATTGTAGGCAATCCCACGAACGAGAAAATCCTCGCCCAGCTCGAGATAATCGTGCTGCAACCGGCGACGCGCAGCCGGTGATTTGGAATCGTCTTCCATCGCCGCGGTGCCCGCATTCCAAGCCATATGCCATCCTGCCATCTCCCAGAAAAGAATGGCGCGCGGTTGCAGTTCAGTGGCCTGCCGCAGACGCAAAAGAAGATAGGTCCAGTCGGTCCGTTCCCAGGCGGAGTAGGCGTCGATGAAAAGGAGATCGGCCATGACGGAACGAAATCCACCGAGCACGGCGATGAAGGCGGACTGACCGATTTGTTCGCGCAAATCAATGGAGAGCGCTCCGGGCACGATCCGATCGCAAGCCGCCTCCATTTTTAATTTCAGGGGTACAAACGCGGCCAGAATGAGAATGAGAGCGAGCACGGGCTTCATAATTCGCGCTGCGAAAAAATCGCAATTGCAATCACGAGGTATCCGACAATGTAAATGACGCCGAGTCCGAGAAGTTTCAGCAACATCAAATTGGAGAGCGAACTGCCGGCAACGATCTGGTCGCTAAGGTTGAATGCTTGCAGGTCTGGAAAAAAGAATACGACGGCGGCGAGAAAAGCGCGAACCAGCCAGCCGGCGGCGCGTTGATGCAGCCAGTAATCGCGGGCGATCGATTCCAAATGACCAACCAGATAAACCATCGCCATCGCGCTAATGGTAAAGATGTTTGAGGTGGCGAAACTGGAAATGCAGAGCGTGAGCGAAACCAGGACCGCAGCCTTGGTCAGAATAAGGAGCAAGGCTAGAACAAGATCGCGATTGGCTCCTGCTTGATGCACCCCAACCAAGGCGTGGTCGAGTTCCTCGGAAGGCGACTGGGCGAGTTGCTGCATCGTCTCGCGTACGGCGGCTCCTTCTCGTAAATGAATCACAGCGAGGCAAAGAATACTCATGGCAACGAGGGAGATCACCAATAGTCCGAGCACGCCGAAAAATTTACCTAGCATGTATTCGAAACGCCGGACCGGTTTCGCTAGCACGCTGTAAATGACGTGGTCTTCCAGATCCCGCGGCAATAGTTGCGCGGTGGCAACGATGGCGAGCATGCTGAGAAAGAAATTGATGGCACCCAGCGCAATGTCCTTCGTCACTTGCAACTCCTGTTGAAAAGAAATTCGCGCCAGAAAGGAGGAACTGATTATGAGAACGAGCGCAAACAGGACGAGGACGTAGAAGACGCGGAGCCGCGCCAGCTCGATAAAAGTGGTGCGCGCGATTGCGCCAATACGGCCTAAGGAAGAGTTCATTCGTCGCCGGTTTCGGTCACCTTCAGGAATAATTGCTCGAGAGAAGTTTGCGGTTTGCGACGCGCAATAACCCGGGCTTTGCCCGCCGCAATCTCCCGCTCGAGTCCATCGAGCAAATCAGGCGTCGCATTTTCCACAATGAGCTCGGTTTGATTTTCGATCGCGAGCAAATCTTCGAGATGGCCCTCACGCAGCAATTTGCCGCGATGCAAAATGCCGACGCGATCGCAAACCTCCTGCACCTGAGTGAGCAAATGCGATGAAAGCAAAATGGTGGTGCCGCGCTTTTTCAAAGACAGGATAAGATTTTGAATGTCGCGCGAGCCGGCTGGATCGACCGCGGCGGTCGGTTCATCCAGCACGAGAATTTTCGGATGATGAATCAGCGCCTGCGCCAACCCGATACGCTGGAGCATTCCCTTTGAGTAGGTGCCAAGGCGCGCGTCAGCGGCCCGCGCAAGTCCGACCGTTGCCAGCAATTCAGCAACGCGTGATTTAGTTTCCCGCCCGGACAATCCACTAAGCTTGGCGTGAAATCGCAGGGTTTCGGCCCCGGTAAGAAATTTATGGAAGTAGGCATTCTCCGGCAGAAATCCGATATCGCGACGCACCGCGACCGCGGAGTTATCGCGACCAAAAATGCGCACGCTCCCGCGCGTCGGCCCAATCAAGCCTAGAATGATTTTTAAGGTCGTGCTTTTACCCGAACCGTTTGGCCCGAGCAATCCGTAGATCTCACCGGGAGCAATCTCGAGATTCAAATCCTGCAAGGCAACGACCCGGCGCCGTCGAAATGGCGTGGGGAATATTTTGGTGACGTCGATGACGCGAATAGCGGGCTCTGTCATGTTCGAATTTCAAATCCACGCGAATCGGGCGGCGTGGCGAGCACGTGCTCCGATTCCTTTTTGATGAGAGAGCCCAAGTCACTTTGGCGAATGGCTTCTAAAAATGCGTTCGCTTCCTCCTCCTCACCACTAACCTGTAACTCGACGCGACCATCGGGGAGATTGCGCACCCATCCGGTGACATTGAATCCTTTCGCGATCTGCCTGACGGAATAGCGAAAACCGACCCCTTGTACCCGGCCTTCGTAAAATATCTGAATGGCTTTCATCACAATTTGTCGCCTACTTAATCCGCGGGAGGGCGCGCTTGTCTAGCTACGGCGACGGGGAAGCTTCCGTTTCGGGAATCGGCGTCGGTTCGGGAGCATCGTTGGGCAATGGTTCCGCCGGGATTGATCGCGGATCGAAGCGAAATTTTGGGGTCCGGCCGGTCTCATGGCTGGTTGGCGGGACCATCGGCGTCTTCGCCGAAACCAACTGTGGTGGCGCGGCGCGAATGTCCTGACTGGCGACATAACCTTGCTGGCCATTCATGAGCTGAACCTTGCTGTAACCAAATGACGGGCGAATAAGCATCATTAATGTATCCTGCGGAAGTTTCCGGTCGGGACCATTACCCTGTTGGGGGCCGTAAAGATAAAATTCCGCTTGCTTCGCGCTGACGGCATAATATTTCCCGCTGTTGGACGCGGTCGGTGCTGTCGGATCAGAGGTAGAACAGCTCGTAGCGCACAAACCGAGCAAGGTAAGTATTCCCCCGAGGACACAACTCGATACCTTCATGGCGAGGTTTCCAAAGCTAATCCTATTCCCCGCCTAGCCTACTTATAAGAATAGATGAGGCAAAAGCTGCTCGATCCACCCTCCACCAAATCCACTGAAACGAAGTATTGACCACTATCGTTTGGCGAAAATCCGGCCGCAGCTCGGTCGCCCCCTTCATAATGCTCCGTTGTCAGCAGCCTGCCGGTTTCATCGTAAATATTGACCGCGATTTTCTTGACGGGATCAGCCGAGCCGACCGCAAACCAATACTGATTTCCGGCATATAGATTCACCGCGATCAGGGCGTGGTCATGCGCCTTTAAGGTACCGCACCAATGTCCATCCCGCAGTTTAAAGCCGTCGTTGGTAAATGCCCCGGCCACATCCAGTGCGTTCTTCCGCGCATTCACTTCCGCGTCCGTGTCGGCCAGGGAAGTGACTACACCCGCGAAAACAAACATCGTGGCCAGGAAAAACTGACGTTTCATTTCGCGTCAGGCTTATGTTGAATTTGTTGCATCAAATCGCTGACCACGCTGTTTACCTTGCGTACGTCATCTGGACTGGGCGATTTGCCGGCCGGAAACGTCACCAGTTTCTCCAAATTTGTTAGCTGATCATTTACGTTTTTGACCAGCGGATCGTTTCGCAACTCTGGTGAAACATCATTGAGCTTGGCTTGAATAAAACCTACCAACGCCGGTTGCCGCAGAAGTTTCGCGCTGCGCGCATCGTAGTTAGCTGCAACCGACCCGCTCACCACTTGGGTTCCGCGAATCCATCCACCAATGCTGACCAGAATGACCAGATCCTGGTCGCTGTGAGATTGCATCGAGTTCTTTACTTCGTTCTGCGTCGCCTCCAGTTCTTCCTGGAGCGAATCCCACTGATTCGTTTCCGCGAAGTCATTGATGCTGTTGCTGCGACTAAGAATGTTTTGGCTGACCCCGAGCGCCTTGGCCAACTTGATCACATCTGAGCCAATGTTTTTCACCTGCTGACTATCTTGTGCTTCCACCGCGATGAAACCATCTGCGATTAAACCGCCCAGATTGAGTGCAAGCTGGGCGCGATTTTTATAGGTCGTCGGGATGGGGGCACGGTAGGCGGCGGTCCAGTTCGGTTTGCCCGGTTTTTGCAAGGCGGCGAAAAGCTCACCTGGAGTTGGAATTGTGATGGTGTCGGTCCGGGCTGCTTTTGCCATTTGATCGGGCGCAAGCTTGGCTGGCCCGGCACCGATCAACACGCCGGCAGCAATCGGCAATAACAACAAAGCGGTTCGTCCGCGGACCAACATTAGGCCATAGCGTACTAATCTAGATCGAGATTGCCAGTGCGAATCTCTTGCGGGAACCCAGACTTCCAGTCTGTGCGCCCAGCGGAGTTTCACTCCGCTGATGTGACCTTGCGCGGGTTGTTTGAGTCAGCGGGTTTGGAAACCCGCTCTGCGCACAGGCCGCAGGACCCCTGTTCCTAGTCAGCATCCTCCGCTCGCTCCCCCAGAAAGATTCTTTCGCAACATCTGTTGGACAGCGCGCGCACATCGCGCATCATAGCCGCGCAAAATGCAAACCAGCATTGCTGAGATAATCGGACGAGAGATTTTAGATTCGCGCGGCAATCCCACCATTGAAGTCGATGTGCGACTGGAAGGTGGCGCGCTCGGACGGGCAGCCGTGCCCAGCGGTGCAAGCACAGGTGAGCACGAAGCTTGGGAATTGCGTGACGGCGAGACGAAACGTTACGGCGGCAAGGGTGCGCTCAAGGCGGTCGCGAATGTGAACGGAAAAATAGCTGATGCCCTCAAGGGATTTGACGCCCGCGCCCAGGAAAAGATCGATGCCAAGCTGATCGAACTGGATGGGTCGCCCAACAAGAAAAATCTGGGCGCGAACGCGTTGCTCGGCGTTTCCCTTGCCACCGCGCACGCTGCCGCGGCGGCGGCAAACCTTCCGCTCTTTCGTTACCTGGGTGGACCCGGCGCGCGCGTTTTGCCGGTCCCAATGATGAATATTTTGAACGGCGGCGCGCATTCCGATGCCCCAATCGATTTTCAGGAGTTCATGATCATGCCGAAGGGCGCACCAAATTTTCCCGAAGCGGTCCGTTACGGCGCGGAGGTTTTTCACGAACTAAAAAAGGTTTTGCGCGAGCGCGGCCTTTCCACTGCCGTTGGCGATGAGGGGGGATTCGCACCGGCACTTTCGTCGGCCGAAGACGCGCTCGAATCCATCGCGAAGGCGGTTGAGCGCGCCGGCTACAAACTGGGCGAACAGATTTTTATCGCGCTCGATGCCGCCTCATCCGAGTTCTACGATCGCGCACAAAATCTTTATGTTTTTAAAAAATCCGACGGCTCAAAACGTACAGCGGAAGAATTAATCGAGTATTATGCCCAGCTGTGCGCGAAGTTTCCGATTATCTCAATCGAGGATGGTTGCGCCGAGAACGATTGGACAGGCTGGAAGAAATTGACCGAGCGGCTGGGCGAAAAAATTCAGCTTGTCGGCGACGATTTATTTGTAACGAACGTGGAGTTTTTGCGCAAAGGAATCGACGAGCACGTCGCCAATTCCATTCTTATTAAGGTCAACCAGATCGGGACGCTTTCGGAAACGCTCGATGCGATCAAGCTCGCGCACGACAATAATTACACCGCGATCATTTCGCATCGCTCCGGGGAGACCGAAGACACAACCATCGCCGACATCGCCGTCGCGACGAATGCGGGCCAGATCAAAACCGGATCGCTCTCACGCACGGACCGGGTC
>QHQU01000070.1 GCA_003219925.1 Verrucomicrobiota bacterium | reverse complement strand
TCTACTTACCGTGCACGATTGAGAATAGTTTCGTTCCCGAACCCCCCGGCGAACACGCAGACGTTATTTACCTTTGCTTTCCTAACAATCCGACGGGCGCAGTGGCATCACGTGCGCAACTGACGAACTGGGTCGAGTACGCGCATGATCACGACGCCATCCTTCTCTTCGACGCGGCTTACGAAGCCTATATCAATGATCGTCCTCACCTCAATCCTCTCCCCAAGGGAGAGGAAGGCGCGAAGCGCCAGGTCAAGGCTGGTGGTGAAATTCCGCATTCGATTTTCGAAATTGATGGTGCGCGCGAATGCGCGATTGAATTTCGCAGCTTCTCCAAGACGGGTGGCTTCACCGGCGTTCGTTGCGGCTTTACCGTTTTGCCAAAGTCTGTTTTTGCCAGAACTGAAAACGGCAAAAAATTAGCGCTCCATCCGCTCTGGCACCGGCGCTGGAGTACGAAATCAAATGGCGTGAGTTATCCGGTGCAACGTGGCGCGGAGGCGCTTTATTCCGAGGAAGGTCGCGAGCAGGTGCGGGCGCTGATCGATCATTACATGGGCAACGCGCGGATTCTGAGCGAGGGAGCCCGCGCCGCTGGTTTCGCAGTACATGGCGGTACCAATGCGCCTTACATTTGGGTGGAAACGCGGGCCGGCCAAACGAGCTGGCAAACCTTCGACTGGATGCTGCGCAAATTGAACGTCGTTATAACCCCCGGTAGCGGTTTTGGTTCGAGAGGAGAAGGCTTCTTTCGCATTTCGGCGTTTAATAGCCGTGCCAATGCCGTGGAAGTCGCGCGGCGGTTGCGCGATGCAAGCGGTCCAAGCTCCTGATCCTGAGGAACAATTGTCATCATTTCACTTTAACTCGCTCCTTGGAGAGACGAGGCCTTCGTCCATCCCGAAAGATCCGTCCCTTGTTGGAGGTACTTGCGCCGGGCAAATTCTCTGCTTCCCGTTGTTGGGGTGGCTGCGCAAAATTTACCGCAACTATATCGTTTTTGTTTCCTGATGACGGGCGAGGCGTCGAAAGCGCAGGATATTTTTCAGGACACTTTGCGAGAAGCTGCATTTCTTGTCGCGAACAGAGAGCCACCCGCGGATCGCTATTGGTTTTTTCGCGAAGCGCGCTGGCGTTGCCTTGATGTAGTTGCCCAGGGCGTGCAGCCAGAGCACGCGACGAACGAGTCGACCGAACTTTCACCAAAGGCGCCTGAACAAATCGAGCAACTCGAACCTGAACAACTGGCGATTTGGATTTCTGCTGCACCGGAACCACAACGCAGCGCTCTCGCCCTCTATTACCTGGATGAGTTTAACTACCGCGAAATGATGTCGATGCTTGGCCTGAAATTGACTGACCTCTCGCGTGCGATCGCCTCCGGTCGTCGCGAATTTCAAGCCTGGCTCAATACAACTGTGCCGGCGGCGGCCTCGGAATGAAGCGGTTGTCACGCGGCCTGCGCACGCTGGCGGATTGTGCGCCTATCGCAAATGCGAAGGCGCCCGATCGCCGGATGCGCACAGCAGTGTCGCGCGCGAAACGAACGGAAGATTTTGCGGCGCAGCAATCGTTTGATCGCGCAGTTGCCAAATTGGTGCAGGCAACCCCGGTATCGACCGAAATCCAGGAGTGGTTTGCCAACGAAAGAATGGCGGAAGGGGCGAAGCGGAGTTGGAAAAAGACCGCTCTTCATCCTGCCATTCTCGCCATCGGGATCGCGTTGGTGGTAATCGCGGTGGTCGCGTGGATCACGTTCGACGAACAAATGCACGCTTTCCCCGGCACGGCGACGGCGAAGAAATTGTTGAACGTGGCGGCGATGACGCGGCCTTCGGAATTCGAGCCGATGGAGACGGAGGCCGGAACGCTGAATGACTTATTTTTCATGAAATACCGGCTCGAGCATTACGATGTGCCGCCGGAATTTTCTCAGCAGCGAACGATTGGTGTCCGCGTTTTTGATGACGATGAAGCCGGTCAGGTTGCACAAATCAGTCTGGCGGAAAAGCGAATGCAGTTGTTTCTGTTTCCCGCGCGGCGCGATTCGAAGAGCGGAAAGCCGGAAGAATTCGAGGGCTGGCGTTACATCGAGCAGGAAGGATGGACCGGGGCGGTTCAGGCGCGCAAAGGCGTTCTTTTCATGGCTGCAGTTCGCGGCCCGAAAAAAGATCTCGCCCCTTATTTAACAACGAAACCACAGTTGCGGTGAGGGTTTCATCTTGCGGTCTCTCTGAAGCCTCGTGTGTGAGGCAGTGCTCCTCATTGACAGCTGACCTGCTCAGAGAAAATTAGGCGTCCGATTTCGCCAGGGTAGCTCAGTGGTAGAGCAGCCCTGAAAAGCATTCGGGGTTAGTCGGGAGTTGAGCGAAGTGCTGGGCGCGATTAAAAACAAACGGACGCCAGGGTAGCTCAGTGGTAGAGCAGGGGACTCATAAGCCCTTGGTCGGGAGTTCAACTCTCCCCCCTGGCAGATTTTTATGGCGTGGGTCTACCTTCTCAAAGGCTCAAAAAGGCACTATCTTGGTTCGACTTTTGATCTAAATGCGAGAATTGCTCAGCACCGGCGAGGACATATACGCACACAACAAAACGACTAGGCGAAACCCTTGAACTTGTCGCAAGCAAAGAGTTCGCGACGTTCAAGAAAGCATGTCGCGTTGAAAGAATATTGAAGGCGAAGAAGAATCCACGACTCTCGATTTATTATTTGCAAAGCTAGAGCAGCCCCGAAAGCTTTCGTGGTTGGTCAGGAGTTCAACTCTCCCCTTGGCAGTGGAGTTTGGATTGTGGAGTGTGGATTAATTGGACGCTGGACGTTTTCTAATTACAAACGTCGTTGGTCTTATGGCCGAACCGAAATCCGAACTTCGACTGGAGATTGCCCATGTCCTGTTCATAGACATCGTCGGTTATTCGAAGCGACTGATCGATGAGCAACATGAGTTGCTCCAAGACCTTAATCAGATCGTCCGAAGCACCGAGGCATTTCGGAGTGCGGAAGCTGCGGGTAATTTGATTCGAGTTCCAACCGGCGACGGCGTGGCTCTCGTGTTTTCGACGACGCCAGAAGCGCCCGTACGCTGCGCGTTGGAAATCAGCAAGGCATTGCGGAGCCATTCAGAACTGAGGGTGAGGATGGGCATTCATAGCGGACCCGTCAGCGGGATCATGGACGTAAACGATCGCTCGAACATCGCCGGTGCCGGCATCAACGTCGCACAGCGCGTGATGGATTGTGGCGATGCCGGCCACATCCTTCTCTCCAAGCGTGTCGCCGAAGATCTGGAACAATATCGGCAATGGCGCCCTCACCTGCACGAACTTGGCGAATGCGAAGTGAAGCATGGTGCGAGGGTCAGCTTGGTTAATTTTTATAGTGACGAGGTGGGCAATCCCGCGATTCCTGAGAAGCTCAAAAAGGAGAGAGAGACAACTGCAACTGCCCCTTCCATTAAGCCCGCAAAACTACGAAAGCCGGCTCTCTTAACTGGCGCGATCTTGGTCACAATCGCTTTGGTGATTGGTTTTTGGACATTTTCTCACCGTCACTCGCAAAAAGCGGCAAACGCTCTGTCATCTCCTGAAAAGCGAATCGCTGTGCTTCCTTTCAAACCTTTGGTGCCCGAGAACCGAGATCAGGTACTCGAGTTGGGCATGGCGGATAGTCTCATTGCCAAACTGAGCAACATCCGGGAAATCGTTGTTCGCTCGCTCAACTCGGTCCGCAAATATGGTGGCCTTGACCAGGACCCTTTAGCCGCTGGGCGGGAGCTGGAAGTCGATTCGGTATTGGAGGGCAACGTCCAAAAATCGAGCGATCGCATCAGAGTTAGTGCTCGTCTGATCAACGTAGCGGACGGATCTTCGTTGTGGGCGAACACGTTCGACGAAAAATTCACGGACGTTTTCGCTGTTCAGGATGCAATCTCTCAAAAAGTAGCAAACGCACTGGCCTTGCGCTTGAGCGGCGAAGAGAACAAGCGTTTGACCCGACGCTACACCGAAAATCTCGAAGCGTATCAACTTTACCTTACCGGGCGTTATCACTGGAACAAGCTCACTCCGCCGGAGATTACGAAGAGCATTGAATTTTTTAAAAAGGCGATTGAGCTCGATCCGACTTACGCCCTGGCCTACTTCGGATTAGCCGATGCTTATCGAAGCCTCGCGCCAACAAGTGAAGTACCGTCGAAGGACACACTTCCGCAGGCTCAGGCTGCAGCAACCAAAGCATTGGAGCTCGATGAAACCCTGGCGGAACCTCATGCTACCCTGGCCTTCATTCACACTTGGTATGACTGGGACTGGTCCGGCGCGGAAAGGGAAGCAAAACGTGCCATCGAACTCAATCCAAATTGGAGTTTTGGCCACATCGCTTACGCGCAACTGCTCAGCGTCACCGGGCGTTCCGAGGAAGCAATCGCAGAAGGTGCCCGCGCCGTCGAACTCGATCCGCTCTCCTTAATCATCAACGCACTCAATGGTTACCATCTTCACCTGGCAAGACGAGACGACGAGGCTATTGCCAGGTTAAAAAAGACGGTCGAACTGGATTCGAATTTCTGGATTGCGCATCAATTTTTGGGAATAGCTTATATCGAGAAGAAAAGGTACCCCGAAGCCATCGCCGAATTCAGTCAGGCCGTAAAACTATCCGGCGGAAATTCAGAACCGCTTGCACTGAATGGTTATGCTTCAGTTTTGTCCGGCGACGTGGCAAAAGGACGGGCGGTCCTAAAGGAATTAAAATCTCTCGAAAGCCAACGCTACCTTCCGCCTTCCAATCTCGCGCTCCTTTCTTATGTCCTGGGCGAGAAGGATGAGGCTTTCAGCTGGTTAGAAAAGGCGTATCAAGATCGCGATATTCGACTTTGTCGCCTGAAAGTCGACTCAAAATGGGATTCGATGCGCTCAGATCCACGTTTCGTCGAAATCCTCAAGCGCATTGGCCTCCAGTAACGACAGGCATCGTAAGCTGCTTACGATTCACATTCTCCTGTATTCGATGTTCGATGTTGGGCGTCGGACGTTCGATGTTAACCAAATGGGGCCAGCTCCGATGATGTTATGATGGCTCAAAATATCTTCGGAAAACTTTTCCATGGCGGGAATTCTTATTGGCTCACCCGGTTCGCTATTTTGCGCCTGCTTGGTTTTGTTTATGCAGTTGCCTTTTTGATCGCAGCACAGCAACTCGTCCCTCTCGTCGGCGAACACGGCTTAACCCCGGCTAATCATTTTTTTCAAAGAGTCGAGGCGCATTTCGGCTCGCGTTCTGCCGCAGCGTTGCAACTACCGTCGCTCTTTTGGTTCGGTATTTCCGATCAAGGTCTAGCGATCTTTGCCTGGGTCGGTTTCGGCCTCTCGCTCATTGTCCTTGGCGGTTTCGCGAACGCGATTCTCCTCGGCATTCTCTGGGCGATGTACATGTCCATTATTCACGTTGGGCAAATTTGGTACGGCTATGGTTGGGAGACGCAACTGCTCGAGACCGGGTTCCTGTCGATCTTTCTTTGTCCGTTGCTCGATGGTCGCCCATTCCCGAGATGCCGTCCGCCGCTGCTCGTGATCTGGCTTTTTCGCTGGCTTGGTTTTCGCATCATGATTGGTGCCGGCCTGATCAAGCTGCGCGGCGATCCATGTTGGCGCGATCTTACCTGTCTTTATTATCATTACGAAACGCAGCCGATCCCAAGTCCGATTAGTCGGTATCTGCATTTCGCGCCGCATTGGTTCCACAAATTCGGCACGGCTTGGAATCATTTTATTGAACTGATTGTCCCCTGGTTTTCCTTCGGTCCGCGGCGCGCACGCCATGTTGCCGGCATCTTGCTGGTGAGTTTTCAAATCATTCTCATCATCAGCGGCAACCTCTCGTTCTTGAATTACGTGACCATCATTCCATTTCTCGCTTGTTTTGATGACAGCTTCCTTCGGCGAATTCTTCCACGGCCGATCGTTAAGCGCGCAGAACGGGCGGCGCAGGAATCGGAGCCGTCGCGCATCAACAACACCATCGCCATCGGATTGTCGCTCCTGGTCGTCTATTTGAGCATCGCGCCCATCACCAATCTCATTTCGGAACGGCAAATGATGAACACTTCATTCGATCGGCTTAGCCTCGTTAACACCTACGGCGCATTCGGCGCCGTCGGGAAGGAACGTGACGAGATCATTTTCGAAGGAACCGACGACGCGAATATTACCGGCGATACCAAATGGAAGGAATACGAATTCAAAGCCAAACCGGGTAATCCGGATCTGCGGCCTCCGTTCATTGCCCCGTATCAACCGCGCATCGATTGGCAAATTTGGTTCGCCGCCATGGGTTCGCCCGCGGAATACCCATGGACGCTCCATTTCGTCTGGAAACTGTTGCACAACGATCCTGGAACGCTTTCTCTCCTGGGCGGCAATCCATTTCCCCTTAGCCCGCCGCACTACATTCGCGCGCAGCTCTATCGCTATCATTTCGCGCCGCCGGGTGACCCAGCCTGGTGGAAACGCGAGCCAATTGGTGAATGGCTTCCCGCTCTTTCCATCGACGACGAACAATTCCGCCAAATTCTCATCTCGATGGATTGGCTGGATTAGAGCGTTCTAGATTTGTAGCGCAAGCGCTTCCGCTTGCCGCCACCCTCTGTCATTCCGAGCGAATTCGAGGAATCTCTAACTATTCTCTTTCAGAAAATGATTAGAGATGTCTCGACTTCGCTCGACATGACAAAAGAGACATCGTTAATAGGCATGTTTAGTCTTGTCGCCCGGCAGCCAGCTCCTGGCATCCTCGAATGTCGAGCTTGCCGGAGGCGAGAACGGGAATGTTTTCTACCACGATGGAACGCTTCGGGATCCAAAGATTTGGGACGCCACTTTCAGTCAGAAGAGCGCGCAGTTTATCCATTTCGATGGGATCGGCTGTTAACAGAAGCAGCGCCTCGCCTTTCGCTTCGTCCGGCACTCCGCAAATGGCAATGCGTCGCTCGCTTCCTTCCAAACCGAGCGCGCCGATAATCTTCTGCTCTACTACTTCGTGTGGCACCATTTCACCGCCAATCTTGGAGAAACGGGAGAGCCGACCTTCGATGTAGAGAAACCCGTCTTCGTCCAGCCGGCCGATGTCGCCTGTCTTTAACCAGCCGTTATGTAGAACTTCCGCGGTTCGCTTTGGATCTTTCAGATAGCCTTCAAAAATGTTTGGACCGCGCAGCCAGAGCATCCCGCTGTCGTAAATAGATATTTTCTCGTTCGTTTCGGGGTGGCGAATCTCAGCGGCAATACCCGAAGCCATTTTTCCGACGGAGCCGAGGCGATAGAGCGGCTGCACTGTGACACCGGGCCGCTCCGGAATTGGATCGGGCAGGTTCACGGAGACGACGGGCGCCGTCTCGGTCAAGCCGTAGCCCTCCATCACGCGTTTGCCGAAGCGTTCGAAAAATTTCTCTGAGAGATCGAGGGGCATCTTTTCCGCGCCGACGATGACCAAACGTGCCGAACGTAGTTGTTCCGATTCAGCCTTGCGCAAATACGCCCGCAAGAAAGTCGGCGTCGCCAGTAGCACCGTGATTTTGTACTTCTCGACCAGGGCAGCGTTCTTTGCCGCTTCCAGTGGACTCGGATAGGTGACTATTGGCGTGCCCTCGATCAGCGGATACCAGAGGGTGACGGTGCATCCGAAACTGTGAAAGAAGGGAAGCGAGGCAAGGAGACTATCTTCCGGTCCGGCATCGAGCATGACGGTAAACTGCGTGACGTTGCCGATGAGATTATGATGAGAAAGAACCACACCCTTGGGTTCACCCGAACTGCCGCTGGTAAAAAGCAAGACCGCTTCTTTGTGTCCACCCTGGCGTGGAAGCCCGAGCCAGCGAGCTAACAAGAAGTTGGGAGTAACAATTCCCGCTATCCACCAAAAAAGAATCTGCCCCTTCAATTTCGGCAGTAACTCGTCAAGAAATACGATATTGCGTGGCCACGGAAGATTAGTAAGCCGTCCGTGGAATTGCCTGGCGCTAATGGCAGTTTTAATTTCGGCGCGATCAATCGCGCTCGCGATGGCATCAGCGGAAGCCGTGAAATTCAATCCGACGGGAACTTTGTCGGCCAATGTCACCGCGAGATTGGCAACGACTGCGCCTTTGCTGGCTGGTAAGACAATTGCGATTCGTTGATCCGGAGATGT
This sequence comes from Verrucomicrobiota bacterium, assembly GCA_003219925.1. Taxonomy (GTDB): domain Bacteria; phylum Verrucomicrobiota; class Verrucomicrobiia; order Chthoniobacterales; family UBA10450; genus AV69. The sequence goes on along the minus strand of QHQU01000070.1, from coordinate 135 downwards.
TTTCCGAAGGTAACGACTGAGCGCGATCGAAACTCCGAGGAGTTTTCCGCGACTCAACTTGCTGCCGTCCATTCCATCGGTGACGAGGGTGGCGAAAGGCGAGCGTTTGAGTCCGCGCACCGCACGTCGCGCAAT
>QHQU01000148.1 GCA_003219925.1 Verrucomicrobiota bacterium | reverse complement strand
ATGAGTTGAAAACGGTCGCGCTTCAGCAGGCGATGGCGCAGTACAAATGGGACGCGCTCATCACCGGGATCCGGCGCGATGAAGATCCGACTCGCGCTAAAGAGCGTTATTTCTCGCGGCGCAATGCGCAATTCGAATGGGACTACAAGGATCAGCCGCCGGAATTCTGGGGGCAATTCGCAACCACCGCGGCGAACGGCGAACACGTCCGCGTGCAACCGCTGTTGGATTGGACCGAGGTTGATATTTGGCGCTACATCCAGCGCGAAAATATTCCGATTCCGAAAATGTATTTTGCCAGAAACGGCCAGCGCTATCGCTCGCTCGGCTGCCGTCCGATTACCAAACCAATCACGAGCAACGCAGATACCATTGAGGCCGTCATCGCTGAATTAGAAACCACCCGCACGAGTGAGCGCGCCGGCCGCGCCCAGGACCACCATGAGCGCAACGCGATGCAGAAGCTGCGGGCGAAGGGGTTTCTCTAGTCGCCAATGCCGCGGGCGCACAAATCAGAAAAATGAGCAAACGACAATCGAGCACCGTGCATAGCATCTCCAGTGTCAAGCCTCCAGCATCCAGTGGCGAGGCGACGCTGCGTGTCGTCTTCGTTGGTCACGTCGACCATGGCAAGTCCACCCTCATCGGTCGCATCCTGAGCGACACTAATTCGCTGCCGGAAGGGAAACTTGAGCAGGTGCAACGCGCCTGCGCCGCGGAAAACATGGAGTTCGAGTTTGCCTTTCTTCTCGATGCCTTGCTCGAAGAACAAGAGCAAAACATCACCATCGACACGACACAGATTCCGTTCAAAACGGCGAAGCGGAATTACATGATCATCGATGCACCCGGTCACAAGGAGTTTTTAAAAAACATGATAACAGGTGCTTCGAGCGCCGATGCGGCCGTGCTCGTAATCGCCGCTAATGAAGGCGTGCAGGAGCAATCGAAACGGCACGCTTATTTGCTCAGCTTGCTCGGAGTGCGGCAATTCTGCGTCGTCGTCAATAAAATGGACCTGGCGGACTATTCCGAGGCCCGCTTCCTCGAGATCGAAAAGAAGTATCGCGTATTTTTGAAGACGCTGAATTTAGAAACTGACGTTTTCATTCCAGCCTCGGCCCGATTCGGCGAGAACATCACTGCCCGCAGTACGAAAATGAAGTGGCATCACGGGCCGACTCTAGCCGAAGCGCTCGATGCGATGACGCCAATGGCCCCACCAACCGATCTGCCGCTGCGTCTTTGCGTGCAGGATGTTTACAAGTTCGACGATCGCAGAATTATCGCCGGCCGCATCGAAACGGGAATGCTTCAAGTTGGCGACGAATTAGTTTTTTCACCCGCTAACAAAACGTCGATTGTCCAGTCGATCGAATATTGGCCTGTCATCCCGAGCGCAGTCGAGGGATCCCGAGGCGCTTCCTTTAAGGTTTCACAACGGGATCCCTCGACTCCGCTCGGGATGACGGGGGTGGCCGGCGACTCGATTGGAATTACGTTGCACGAACAAATTTTTGTCGAACGCGGGTACGTCGCCTCGCACTCAAAAGATGCGCCCATCGAAACGAACCGTTTTCATGCCGACCTTTTCTGGATCGCGCGTCAGCCGGCGCGTTTATCGCATCTTTATACTGTGCGCCTCGCAACCCAGGAAGTGAAATGCCAGATCGTGTCCCTCGATGAGGTGATGGATTCCTCCTCGCTTGAACGCAACCCGACCAAGGCCGATCAGCTCGCGCGCAATGAGGTTGGCCGTTTAACCATTCAAACGCGTGCGCCGATCGTGCTCGATAACCACGATCGTCTTCCGCCACTCGGTCGCTTTGTTCTGGTGGATGACGGCGTGATTTGCGGCGGCGGGATCGTTTACGACGGCGTTTACACCGATCGCGGCGCGATCAAGAGCAAGAATATTTTCTGGAGCGAAGGAAAAATCACGGCACAAGCGCGCGGTGCACAACATGGACATCGCGGAGCTGTCGTCTGGCTCACCGGACTTTCCGGCTCCGGCAAATCCACCATCGCGCAAGCGCTCGAGCGAGAACTTTTCATCCGGGCAATGCATCCCTATGTGCTCGACGGTGACAACATCCGGCATGGCTTGAATTCCAACCTCGGATTTGCGCCAGAAGACCGCGTTGAAAACATTCGGCGCGTGAGCGAGGTCGCAAAGTTGATGGCGGACGCCGGTAACGTCGTCATCACCGCCTTCATCTCTCCTTATCGGGCGGATCGACAGCGGGCCCGCTCGATTGCGATGGAAGGTAATGCCGAATTTATTGAGGTCTTCGTCGATGCACCGCTGGAGGTCTGCGAGGAGCGCGATCCGAAAAATCTTTATAAGAAAGCGCGGGCAGGGGAGATTCGAGAGTTCACCGGCATCGATGCCCCATATGAATCACCCGTCGATCCCGAAATTGTGGTGCAAACAAATCGGCTAAGCGTGGAAGAGTCAGTCGCGAGTATTCTGGAGCGGCTGTTGCCGCGGTTGAAATAGAACAACCGCCAGTCCGGCTCGGACTTTTGCTCGCCTTTCGCCGAGTATATCGGCATCTTGTCATCTCATGTGCACCTATCTGAGGATTTTTAATCCGTTAATTGCTCTCCTTATTTTCATCCTCTGCTCATTCGCGGCCGTGAAAGAGGACAAGAATAAACCGATTGTTCCCAGCAACATTATCGCTGGCGGAATACCGACCTACTTTTTCGCCAAGGGAATGTTTTGTGGTGTCGCTCTTCTCTTGCTCGGCAAGATCTTGGAGAACCAGCTCGGCCGCGACAAGGGCGTGAAGTGAAATTAGCCTCCTCGGCATAACGGTAATGGAGGGACATGCCTCTGCATGTCCGGGACGCGCAGAAGCGCGTCCTCCGTAGGTTGATGCGGGCGCAACAATTCCGGGTGAAAATTAACCTACGGCCTGCAAGTCCAGGTCAGGCACGAGCTTTATCCGTCCTGATTCGATAACTTCGCGAACGGTGCGACCAAGCTCGGCTGCTTCGTACGGTTTGGTGATCACGCCACGAAATCCAAAATCCTGATAGTGGCTCATAGTGGCATCCATCGCGTAACCACTGGAAACAATCGCGTTCACTGAAGGATCGATTTCGAGTAAAAGTTTAAGCGCATCTCTTCCGCCCATCCCGCCGGGAAGAGTGAGATCGAGGATGACACAATCAAATCGCTCACCGGCTTGAAGTTTTTGTCGATAAAGCTCAACACCCTCCAGCGCGGTTGCGGCCGAGCAAACTTTATAGCCAAGATGAGTGAGGGTGAATTCCACCAGCGTGCGAATGGCTTCTTCGTCATCGACGATTAGGACACGGCCCGTTCCGGAGAGTTCTTTCACCCCGGCATACCCTGTTTCCTCTGGTACAGCGACGTGAGTCGCAGCGGGCAGGTAAAGCGTGAAAGTGGAACCCTTATTCACCTCGGATTCGACGGTGATAAGACCCTTGTGATGTTTGACGATGGAATAAGCGGTCGCTAGACCAAGGCCATTTCCTTTTGGTTTGGTTGTAAAATAAGGATCGAAAATTCGCTTCAGATTTTGCTCGGGAATGCCGACGCCTTCGTCTCTGATCGTGATCTTAACAAATTCGCCGGATGGCAAATCCGGAACCGTTGCGTTCTTCCCAGAGCCATGGCGGAAATTTTCGCAGGTGACGTGAAGTGTTCCACCAGTCGGCATTGCCTGCTCTGCGTTAACGACCAGATTGGCGATGACCTGACTGATTTGACCGGAATCAATTTCCGACGGCAAAAGATTATCTTCCAAGTCGCATTCGCTACGGCTTTGCGATCCGCGCAGGCAGAAACTAACCGTGTCCTGGACCAGCCGGGTGAGCGAGGCCGTCTTTTTGATTGGCGCGCCGCCGCGCGCAAAAGTAAGCAACTGCTGGGCAAGATCCCGTGCCCGCATGGAAGCATTTTTCGCGTCCGCTAATCGCGTCGTCATCTCGTCTGTTGCCGGGATGAGGAGCGATGCGAGAGAGATGTTTCCCATGATGGCGGTTAGGAGATTGTTGAAATCGTGGGCGATGCCGCCGGCGAGTAATCCAAGCTGCTTGTGTTCGCGCTCGATGATATCGCGGAAAACAAGGACCACGCCGGCCACTTCGTTTCTGCGATCGCGAATGGGGGAGACGACCTGCTCGATCAAGTGCTCGGTTCCATCTCGGGAGACAAGCGTGGCGTTGCTGGGTAGTTTGAGCAGCAGAGAATAGGCTTCATTGCGATAAGTACTGCGTTGCCCGCGCGTCGGCGCCGCCAGATCAATCGAAATTTTAAAGACGGATTTCAGCGGGTGACCCTTGGCTTCCTCGGCGGTCCAGCCGGTCAGCGCCTCGGCGGCCTGGTTGATCATGATAATCTTGCCTTGTACATCTGTGGTGATGACGCCATCACCGATGGAGCGTAGGGTAACCGCAAGATTTTCCTTTTCCGCTGCAATCTCACGCTCAAAACGTTTGCGCTCGGTGACATCGCGGATCATTGCCACATAAAGGGTGGACTGATCGACCGTCATTTTAGCTAACGAGATTTCGATCGGGAAGGTGACATGCCTGCGGGTGCGCCCCACGGCGAGCACGGTGGTGCCGGTCCGTTTCGTGAACTCTTCCCAGTCGACCAGCTGCAAATCAGCCTCGGTGTTGTAAGCTTGCGGTACCAGAGTGAGGAAGGCTTGGTTGAGCATCTCGTGCTTGCCACAACCGAACAACCTTTCTGCCGCTGGATTCATCAGAGTAATCGTTCCGGCACGATCGACAATGACCATTCCGTCGAGAATGTTTTCGATGATGGCGCGAATCCGAATCTCGGCCGCACCCAGCTTCGACAAGTTCCGGCGAACCAGGGCGAGGCTGTAGGTGTTCGATGAAATCAGCAGCGCCACCACCAGCACCAGCGTCAGGAGACCAATCGTGCTCCAAATCCGATGTCGTACCGCGGCGCTCGAACCGGCGTCGTAACTGGCAAGCTCGTTCCTTTGAAATTCGGCAATCGTGCGTTGGATTTGATTGATCAACTGTTCGCTCTGGTCGTTGCCAATCATCGCGCTGATATCGCGGCCCTGCTGCTTGGCGTTGATTTCCGGTTGTGCGGAGGAGCTTATCCAGCGCTCAAGATTGGATCGAATGTCGCTCAGGAGCTGCGTCCGCCGCGGCGCATCTCCTGCCAGAATGGTGAGATAAGCATGGTAGCGGTAGAAATTTTCGACCGACCGGCGATAGGTTTCGAGAAAGACGGTGTCATTGGTCAGGAGGAATCCGCGCTTTTCCTTGTTCATTTCGATGACGGCACGCTCGAGCTTTGGCAGGGAATCAAGGATTTGAGTCGATTGCGTTGCCATCTCCTGTTCGCCCGCCCGCTGACTTAAAAAGATTTGTTCTTCGTCTTTCAACGACTGCAAAATCCAACGCGCTTGATCGAGCGAAGCGTTGCTCAAAGTCAGGGCAGAAGATGTGTCGGAAGCCGTACTCGGCGCGCTCTGGCCCAGGAAGGCAGGTTGGGCCACCTGGTCCGCCCATCGCAGTACTATATCCTGAGCTTTGATGACGCGTTTGCGCTGAACAGGGTTGTCCAACAAACGACCGTTAAGTTCTTCCAGGCGCTTCTTCATCGCAGTTCGTCGCTCTTGGAATGGCGCGAAATACTGGCTGCGATGAGTCAGCAAAAATCCGCGATGATAATTTTCCAACTCCGCGATGTCGTTTTCGATCAAGCTGCTCAGACGTGTCAGCTGGAAGGTGCGCGCGCGAATCTCATCCCGATGGTGATTACGGAGCGCGACAAATACAAACAAGCTCCCGAGGAAAATGATGACCAGAATCGAGGCCGTCGTCCCGGAAAGAACCAAATGCGCCGAGCTTAGTAGTTTGGCCAGGCTTCGGCGCAGAATGCCTGGAACGCCCGGAGCCCGTACCGGCACGTTTTCGACAGACGAGTCCCTATCAGACGGGGGCATCGCGAATTACAAAGCAGTTAGTCTGCCAATCGGAAACCCCTCAGGAAGGCGTTTGCGCCTGATTTACAGAGACTTAGTAGCGAACCCGAACCAGGTAGAGCCCTGCTCCCGGAGCAACAAAACGAGCCGATGTCCGCGAAGGCCGCTCCAAGCGCAATTCTATTGATTCCAAACCTTCTTTCCCAAGGGCACACCGCACCATCTCGCCCACCATCATTCGCACCATCTTGTAGAGAAATCCGTCGGCGGAAAATTCGATCTCGATTAGCTTGCCCCGACCCGTGGCCCGAACGTATTCCACCGTGCGCATGGTACTTCGTTCCTCTTTTCTGCGATTTGCGGCAAAGGCGGCGAAATCATGTCGGCCTGTAAATAGTTTGGCCGCTCGCCCCAGCAACTCCCGATCAAGTGGGGAGGGGACATGCCACGCCCTGCCAATCTCCAGCGGCGGCAGGACCGCCCCGTTTATGATTCGGTAACGGTAAACTTTGCCCTTCGCCGAAAATCGAGCGTGAAAGCTTTGCCCGACAAATCCCGCCCGCAAAATCCGAATCGCTGGCGGCAGCACGCCGTTTAACGCTTTCAGCCAGCGTTCGGCTGGGAATTGCCCCGCTGGAACATCTACATGTGCGCACTGCCCGACCGCGTGCACCCCGGCGTCGGTGCGTCCCGCGCCGGTCACTGCGAGACGTGTGCCGCAGACCCGCTCGAATGCTGTTTCCAACTGATCCTGAACGGTGTTGCCGTGCCTTTGGCTTTGCCAACCAGCGAAATCTCGCCCGTCGTAACTGATGACCAACTTGAGCCGGCGCGATTCACGCATTCAGCCGGTCGAGATAACTTTGCAGGATGATTTGTGCCGCGACCTGGTCCCGAATGCCACGCGTTTCGCGCGTTTTTTTTCCCGCCTCCCGCAAGGCCCTTTCCGCCGCGACAGTCGAGAGCCGTTCATCCCAGGTCACGATTTCGCATGAAACAAGCGGTCGCAATTTTTCTATGAAATGTTGTGTATTTTCCGCCGCAAGACCGAGCGCACCATTCATTTGTCGCGGCAATCCGACGACCACGCAATCCACGTTCCGTTCCGCCACGATCTTCTGAATCCGCCGCGCCACCGTCTCTGCCGAACTGCTCTCGATCGTCTCCAATGGATGCGCCAGCATGCGCAATTCATCAGAGAGCGCGACGCCAGTGCGCGCTTTTCCCAGATCGAGACCCAGAATTTGTTTCACTGCAATGCCTCCGGTAATTTCGCGACCAGATTCTTGATTTTCTCAGCGTGATGCCGATGGCAAACCAGCACCGCGTCGCGCGTCCTAACGACAATTAGATTGTTTACCCCGAGAAGAGCGACGTTATTGCCGGCATCGTCAAAGACAATGTTATCGCCGGCCTCGAGCGTAGTGAGACCACAGTTGGCCGCATTGCCCCGGGCGTCTTTCGGAAAATACCGCGCCACCGCCTGCCAACCGCCCACGTCGTCCCAATCGAATTTCGCTTCCAGCACAAGCACACGATCGGCGTGTTCCATCACGGCGTAATCGAAAGACGTTCGCGGAAGCTTCGAGAATTTTTCGCCCCAGTTTTTCTCGAAAGCCCCGGGGCCGCTCATCATCGCAATAAATCGCCCAAATTCCGGAGCGTGCCGGTTAAACTCGGTCAGAATTGTCGGCACGGTCCAGACGAACATGCCGGCATTCCAGCGAAAATTTCCTTTGCGGATAAAGGATTCGGCCAGGTCGACATTCGGTTTCTCCCGGAAACGCACGACCCGGAAAAGACCTGGTTTGCTTGAAATGGGCTCGCCCATTTCAATATAGCCAAAACCCGGATCGGCCGAGACGGGTCGAATCCCAATCGTGATCAGTGCACTCTTTTCCTTCGCCGCTTCGACCGCATCGCGAATGATCTTTTGAAATGCCGCGGTCTCTTTAATCACATGGTCGGCCGGCAGAACGACCATCGCGGCAGTGTGATTGCGCGCGGCGACCCAGGCTACCCCGAGCGCGACGGCTGCGGCAGTGTCGCGTTTCGATGGCTCGGCAATGATATTGCCCGGCGGAATATCCTTGAGTAATTCACGCACGCCCTTTTCCTGGTCGACATTGGTTAGAACAAGAATGCGAGAAGGGGGAATTAATCCGTCCAGGCGCG
>QHQU01000325.1 GCA_003219925.1 Verrucomicrobiota bacterium | reverse complement strand
CGCTGCCCTCGCCCTGTATTACACTGTGCAAAATCTTTTCAGCATCCTGCAATTATATCAGAATCGGAAACAACCGATGCCGACCTTGGAGAAAGTTGCGGGGCCGAAACGAAAACGAAGATGACGCCTAAAGAGTTACTCGATACCATGCTTGGCTACCTCGGTTTCGTCGTGGAAATCGCGGAAATGCAAAGCGAAGGCGGAAATCTGACCTTGCAAATCTACACTGAGGAAAGCCGGCGCCTGATTGGTCGCGACGGCGAAATGCTCGATACCATTCAATTTCTTCTAAACCGATTATTGCAGGCGAAAAATAAGGATGCGCAAAAAGTCATTGTTGATTGCGAGCATTACCGTTCTATGCGTGAAGACCGAATCGTCCAACGGGTTCGCGAACTTGCTGAGCGAGTGCGCATCACCGGACGTTCCCTTCAGCTCGAGCCGATGAATTCCTATCAGCGGCGCATCGTTCACAACGCTTTCAAAGACGATCCCGATGTCGCCACCTGGAGCCCGTCTGATTCGGCGCGGATCAAACAAATCACGCTTCTGAAACGTCAGCCGAAGAAAGAACCCGCATCTCAAGCCAGGGGCGATTGATATTGCCGGTCGGGCTCCGCCGCTAGAGTTTTCCGCGAACTCGCGCGGCTTCCTTCGTCTCGCCCGGCTTCACTTCCGGACGCCAGCGAAATTTTCCCAGCAACGGATTCGATTTGCCTTCGACTGCGTCGGCGATGATTTCACCCAGCACGGGCGCGAACTTAAATCCATGGCCGCAGTCGCCGGCCGCGATGGTCAATCCGGGACGCTCCGGATCGGGAGCGATCCAAAAATTTCCATCATGGGTATCGCAATAGAAACAGATGCGCGTGAATACAATTGGGGAATCCGCCAGCGCGGGAAACGAGTCGGACAAAAAATGGCGCATTTGGTTTTCCTCCTCTTTCGTTATGACGCGCTCGGGAGAATCCGGCGACATTTCGCGTCCGGGCCCGTGATTTGCGATTTTCACCACGCCGTCGCGATTGAGCGGGAAACCGTAATAGCCAGTAGTCGAAATATCCGCGCCGAAAATCGGAAAACATTCCGGAGTGAAAAGTTCGGGTTGTTTGGGTTTGAGATGAAATACCGGCTGTCCGCTTGCGCGGAGAAAATTGCGCGTGAATGGCAATGCGTACGGTGTCCAAGCGCCAACGGCCATCACAACCGCAGCCGCCGCAATCTTTTCCCCATCTTCCAAAACAATCCCTTTTATCCGATCGCCCGCTTCATCCAGATCCCGGAATTTTGCGTTTTCGCGCAATTCCACACCGAGCGATTTCGCCCACTGGACTAATGCGGCAACGACCCGTCCGCTTTCGGCATATCCGGCTTCCAAATCGAGAAAACCATCTGGGTAACGTTCCGAGTTCCAGGCCGGATAACGCTCGCGCAGTTGTCTGGAATCGATCCGCTCGACCCGATGCCCGCGTTGTTCGAGGAGAGTGAAGCTTTCGTATTCAAAATCGCCCGGCTGTATCGGGCGTTGGCGCATAAAAAGAAACCCGATCTCGTGATACAATTCGACGCCGAATTTCACGTTCCACTGCCGCCAAATCTCGCGCGACTGCTCGGCCAACGCCGTATAATCTTCGTCCCGGCCGTAGGCTGCGCGAACGGCCTTACTGATATCAGTGGAGGCGGCGAGGGGATGCGGTAACGAACCGGGATCAACCAGCGCAACTTCGTGCCCGCGTTTTCGCAATTCAATCGCGGCAACAACTCCATTGATCCCCGCGCCAACCACGATTGTCTTTTGCATCTTCATTCAAGACAGAACATGCCCACGAAATACTCGAAAGAAGTTAAAATAAAACGATCAGCCGCCTGCCCTTTACTTTGTCATGTCGAGCGAAAGTCGAGACGTCTCTTACTATCTCTCTGTTAAAAATTAGAGATTCCTCGACTGCGCTCGGAATGACAAGACGGCGCTCACCCGAGATCAAAGTGTATCCTGGTGACGGCTTCGCGGCTCTGTCGCATTCCGTGTCTTTAACGGGTTCCAAACTCGAAAATGATTTTGCCGCGGCGCTGCGCGTGGGCGGCATGTTCGACCGCCGCCTTTATTTCGTTCAGCGAGTATGATTTCTCGACTTTCGTTTGTAGCAAATCGCGCCTGGCCATTTCGAAAATCGGATTGAACGCGGCCATTCGCTCTGCGGGCGTGGCGTTGTCGTACCATTTGTTAATCCAAATTCCGCGGAAACGCAGATCCTTGAAAATAAGCAGGCCGTTCGGGATTTTCAGCGGCTGCAAACTCATCGCGCCGAAAGTTACGAGCGTGCCGCTGGCGGCGAGACAGTTCATCAGCCGCAGCGCACTCTCGCCACCGACCGCGTTCAATCCCAAATGAATCGGTGCGCCACCAGTAGCGTTTTTCACTTCATTGCGAAGATTTTCGGTGTCGATTAGAACAAGGTCGCCACCATCGGCGCGCAACTCATCGATTAATTCTTCACGCCGGACCACGTTCACGGTTTTGTACCCAAGTGCATGCGCGATTTGAATGACCGCGCGGCCCGCCGCCGAATTGGCAGCGTTTTGAATCACCCAATCGCCAGTCTTCAGGTCCACGTATCCGTGCAAGAGTCGCCATGCCGTCAGCGGATTAATCTTCAACATTGCCGCCTGGACGGGATCGACTTGCGACGGAACAACCACCAGTTGCTCTGCCCTAATTGCGCAGGCTTCACGCCATGTTCCGAGGTCGTGCGGTAAGATCACCAGTGAACCGATTGTTAGCTTGCTAACGTTCTCTCCAAGCTCGGACACGATTCCCGAGCCTTCGAAGCCCGGAACAGCCGGGACTTCCCGTTTCCCCGGATATTTCCCTTCAATTGCATTCAAGTCCGCCGGATTGATCGGGGCGGCTTGCATTTCCACGACCACTTCGTCGGCTCCCGGCCTTGGCCACGGCTGAGATTCGATACGCAAGACATCTGCAGGATTTCCGTGCGTGGAATAGACCGCTACGTTAATCGTTTCCTTGCGCATGAAGGCTCATCCTACCGCTGGCACTGCAGCGAGCAATCTGCAAGCCGGCGCCCGCCTGGCTCTCGTCGGCCTCGCCGTCAATGTAGCCTTTGCCTTTATCAAAATCGCGGCCGGTGTTTTTGGAAATGCTTACGCGCTCATTGCTGATGGCATTGAATCGGCACTCGACGCCGCGGGCTCGATCGTTATCTGGGGCGGGCTACGATTCGCCGCGCGTCCGCCCGATGCCACTCATCCGTATGGCCACGGCAAAGCAGAACCGCTCGCTGCTGTTGTCGTCGCCTTTGGCGTTCTCGTGGCCGCCGCTGCTCTGGCGGTTGCGAGCGTTCGCGAAATTTTTCTACCGCATCACGGGCCGGCGCCATTTACTCTCTTCGTCCTCATCATCGCCGTCATCGTCAAGGAATCGCTGTTTCGCTCCGTCAGCCGACTCGGCCGCGCCATTGACAGCACCGCGATCACTACCGATGCCTGGCATCATCGCGCCGATGCCATTATTTCAATGGCGGCAGCTGTCGGAATTTCCATCGCGCTTGTCGGCGGCGAAAAATGGCAACGCGCGGATGATTATGCTGCCCTGTTCGCCTGCGCCATCATCGCTACCACCGGGGCGCGGCTACTCGGCCCGGCTTTGCGCGAAATTCTCGATACCGCGCCACGCGGTGAAATTAGCGAGAGTATTCGACGCGCTGCACGTTCGGTCCCCGGCGTAATCGAT
>QHQU01000324.1 GCA_003219925.1 Verrucomicrobiota bacterium | reverse complement strand
TTTTAAGTTCGGTTCCTGCAGGTAAACGCTGTTGCCAAATTTTGCATGGCGTGCTTGCTGATCCCGCATTCGCATTTCGATGTATTCACGTTCGTAACCGGCAACGCATTTTGCCCGAAACTGCGCGCGAAATTTCTCCTCCAACTCCCGATCCCCCGTAACCAGACGTGATTCAAGCATGGCAGTTTTCGTCACCATGTCGGCATTGGCGGCCGCGATCGCTTCTTTAATCGTGCGGGTGGAGTGACCTACCTTGAAGCCAATGTCCCAGAGGAGATACAACACTTGCTCGATGATTTGGCTAGTCGCTTTCGATACGTTGCGACCTTGTTCGCGATGCAAAAACATCACGTCGACATCGCTACAAGGATTCAACTCACGCCGGCCGTAGCCACCAACAGCGACCAGTGTGATCGGCGAGGTGCCGTTGCGGTAGTTCACGACATGACTGGCCGCGGCGAAGACGTGGCGCAGCAATATATCGATCAAATCAACCCGACGGGCACAAACTTCGCGCCCGCCATCACCCGCGCGCTGGCGCAGGCGCAAACGGTGCTCCTCGATTTTCAAAAACTTCCGATAGACCGGAAGAACGTCGGTCGGCCGTTGCGCGCCCGCCGAAGTCAGTTCGCGCTCCGCATGGGCCAGGATTTTTTCGAGGTGCCGCGACATCAAAGTAGTTTACGCACGGCGATATTTCCTGCCACCGCTGTAGTTTATGTTGTTGTAGCTGCCCCGAAAGCTTTCGGGGCAGAAGCTTCTGTAGCGGCGGTCTATGACCGCCGAAACCGATGTGCCGTAAGATTGCCGGCGGTGACAGACCGTCGCTACAACACTCTAGGGCAAGCGCTCCCGCTTGCCTTCCGGCAGGCTCGAATGCCTGCCCTACAAATTCTTTAATTCAGGCTGGAGGGACGACCGCCGTGTCGTCCCTAAAATTTGGGACGGGACAGCGTCCGTCCCTCCATCAAATCTCGATGGCGTAGCGCTTCATCTTGTTATAAAGGGTCGGGCGTTGAATGCCGAGCAACTCGGCGGCTTTCTTCTTGTTACCGTGTGTTTGGGTCAGCGCCTGAAGAATCGTCTCTCGCTCCATATCATCGAGACTGGCCACGCCGCTGCGGCGCACAGGAGCAAGACTCGTTTGTAGCGCCGGTGGCAATTGAATTTCCGTTGGCAATTCTTTGATCCCAATGATGTCGTTCCGGGCCAGGACGACGGCATACTCGATCGCGTTTTGCAATTCCCGCACATTTCCCGGCCACGAATAATCCAGCAGTTTCTGAAACGCTTCCGGCGCAATTGTCGGTTCGGCTTTTCCTAATTGCTTGGCGAACCGCTGCACGAATGTATTAACGAGAGGTGGGATGTCTTCTTTCCGCTCTCGTAGCGGTGGAACTTCAATCTGGAAGGTATTGATTCGGTAATACAAATCTGAGCGCAACCGATTTTCTGCCAGCGCTTGCGCAATCGGTCGATTGGTCGCGGTAATAACGCGAAAATCCGCCTTCAACATTCGGGTGCTGCCGAGGGAGCGATATTCCCGTTCTTGTAAGACGCGGAGAAAACGCGTCTGCAAGTCCGCCGGCATTTCCGAAATCTCATCGAGAAAAAGCGTGCCGCCGCGCGCTTCCGCAATCATTCCCGGAAAATCGTTCATTGCCCCGGTGAACGCGCCTTTAACGTATCCAAATAACTCCGACTCGATCATGGTTTGCGGAAAAGCCGCGCAATTCAACTTCACCAGCGGTTTTCCGGCGCGCCGGCTTTTGGAGTGAATCACATTCGCGACCACTTCCTTACCGACACCGCTCTCGCCGGTGATAAGCACGTTCGCGTCCGAGGGCGCCATCGCGCCGATCAACTCCTCCATTTCCTGCATCACCTTGCTCTTGAATACCGGGGCGAGCCGCGTCTCCGCCAACTCCAGCCGCTTCTCCAGTTGCTCGGCTTTTTCGCGCAGCGCCTGCGTCTCTTGCAAAAGCGATCGCTTCTCCAGCGCCTGTTCCACCAGGCTCAACAATTCCTCGGGCGCATACGGCTTGCTTATAAAATGAAATGCGCCGCGCTTGATCGATTCAATGGCGTTGTTCAGCGAATCATGCGCGGTCAGAATGATGACCTGCGAATCGCCGAAATCCTTCTTGAGCCGCTCGAGTGTTTCCAGTCCATCGGCGTCGGGCAATTGCAAATCAAGCAACACCAATGCGGCCGGATTTGTTTTCATTGCGCGCAATCCGAGCGTCGCCGTCGTGGCGGTTTCCGTTTGATAACCGTGACGATTCAGTAACGCTTCCAGCGTCATCAAAATCGGACGCTCATCATCGATGATGAGAATGCGGCGCGCTTCGGAATTCGCTCTCACAGCTGCTCTATGATACCACTCAGGGACTTTCCGTGGAACAAGGAAGCGTGATCGTACTGGTCAATGTTCGCGAAGCTGGATCAAATTTTGCCGTCAACTCGCCGCCCTGCGCCGCGATGATTCTTCGTGCCCGACGTAATCCGAGACCGTAATGACCGTGCGACATCTCCTGCAATGGTTGCGACCATTGCGCCGGATCAATTTCTTCTTTTTTCGCTTCGCGAATGGAGAAGGTGAACCAATCACCTTCGACCGAAGCTTGTGCCTGCACCTCATCGTCCGCCAGGTCATGGCGAAAAGCGTTCCGGAATAATTCCGCAGCCGCCCACTCCGTCAATTCCGGATCAATGTTCAACGTCCCGTCCGCTGGCAATACCTCCCATTTCACTGCCTGCGCTTTCTCCGGAAACTCGTGCGCAACCTTCTTTTGTATGTCGGCAACAAAATCTTTCGCGGCATAGGGCAACGCGGTCGGTTGCGGCTCTGCCACTGATGCTGACAAGCTCTGCAGTGTGGCACCGAGTTGCGAAACCAGTTCGCGCAACCGGCGAATCTCGGATTTTAGTTCGGCATCGTTCGTCAACTCAGCGATCAAGGCCGACTGCAGTTCGGCTGCGTTCAACTGGTTGCGTAAATCGTGACTGAGCTGGCGGACGAACTTTACAAAATTTTCCCACCGAACATGTCCATCCGACGCCGCCGGTGCCGCTTTTGCTTTCGTCGTCACGCCAGGAAAAACTTGTCGGCCGCCACTTCCTTCTCAACCGCAGATTGCACTGTCGGGTCGTTCGCGTGAAGGTGCACGAGCAGATGATAAACCGATTCGGGGTCGACGCCGAGCGCCCGAGCGATTTGGTCGGCCGTTTGTGGATTTCGATTCAATTTCTCTCGTACCTTTGTTTGCAATCGCAGCAGTTCCGTTGCCGCTTTTTTGCCCGCTTCAACTCCGGGCTGATTGTAAGCGTTGATGTTTACCAGAGAACCATAAAAACCAACTGCGCGTTCATACAACGCGATCAGGGCCCCGATTGAGAACGCGCTCACATCTGGCATGCCAATAGTAATCGATTCGCGTTGCTTATCGAACAAAGCCTTGCGGGTTCCGCGCAAAAATCCGTGCAAATAATCCCCACTGGTGAAATCGTCTTCTACTTTCACCGGCGCGGCCGTGCGGTCCTTTTGCACTTCAATGAAGGTGACAAAGAAATTCACAACACCATCGCGCAATTGTTGCACATAGGCATGCTGATCCGTCGAGCCTTTGTTGCCATAAACCGCGATTCCCTGATGAACAATTTTGCCTTCGCGATCCTTCTCCTTTCCTAACGATTCCATGACTAATTGCTGTAAATATCTACTGAATAGTGCGAGCCGGTCCTTGTAGGGAAGAATGATCATGTCTTTCGCGCCCTGGCCTTCCCCGGCGTAAAACCACATTAGCGCCAGCAACATGGCGGCATTTTGTTCGACGA
>QHQU01000147.1 GCA_003219925.1 Verrucomicrobiota bacterium | reverse complement strand
GCCGGGACAGGATTACAAAGCATTCCTGCGATCGCACCTTGGCGAGAACCAATTTCATCCCGGCGGAATTTACGATCTCGACGGTAACTTCATTGCCCCGCACGGCGGGATTGAGATGTTTACCATTGGCCAGCGCAAAGGTTTGCCAGGGGGGTCAGCGCAGCCGCGGTATGTCGTCGATCTCGATCCGGAAACGAACCGGGTGATCGTTGGTCAGGCGGAAGATTTGCTGGTGGAAGAGTTCGAGATCGATCGCGTCAATTGGATTTCTGGAGCCGGGAAAGATGACCCCGGTCCGCGGTCAGCGACCGCGGCTACAATGGCGCACGAAGTCGCGG
>QHQU01000146.1 GCA_003219925.1 Verrucomicrobiota bacterium | reverse complement strand
CAGTTTGTCATCGCGTTCAGCACGTTTCCTGACAAAGAAATAGCGCAGAAGATCGCACGCGATCTTGTCGAAAATGCGATCGTCGCCTGCGCGAACCTTGTGCCTTCGGTGGAATCAATTTATTTCTGGAATGAGAAGGTGGAGACGAGTGCGGAAGTATTCGCGATTTTCAAAATGACGGCGGCCCGTTATCCGGAATTCGAATCGCGGTTGCGCAAGTTGCATCCGTATGATGTTCCGGAAATCGTACGGTTGAACATCGCCGAGGGCTCGGCCGAGTATCTTCGTTGGATCGGCGAGAGTTGCGGGCGAAATTAAGAAACGCGTGCGACGTCATCCCGAGCCCCGAATGCTTCCGGGGCGAGGGACCCACAATAGCTGAATGATTACGCAACTGAGTTAAAGCCTGTTCCAGCAGCTTCGGTGAGGTCCCTCACTTCGTTCGGGATGACAGAGTAATTTCCCGGGCGCGACGTTTGTACTAGGCGGGACGCTTTCGGCGTGCACCGGCGAAGATAGCGGCACCGATGGCGTTCGCGATAAAGGCAACGACGGCGATTTTCGTGCCGAAGATTAGGGGGTTCGGGACGTCGATGATGGGATAGACGGTGAAGAAAATGGCAAGCAATGAAACACTACAGCCACAGGCCGATGCGACTCGCAGCCACACCGGTGCGCCGGAACGAACAGCAGAAGTCCCGAAAATTGGGAGGGCGAACAAGCTCAAGTAGACGATAGCGTAGAAAACATTGGCTGCGTTGTCGACGAGTTGAAACGCTTCCTGAATTCCAGCGCCAATCTGGCTGGAAATAGCAATGACCAGCGTGATGATGCCGACAAAAACCACCGAGTTGATCGGCGTTTTGTATTTTGGATGCAACCGCGTGAACCAGACCGGCAGCAGCCGGTCCCAGCCCGCCACCATGGGCAAGCGCGAGGTGCCCGTAAAATGAACACTCGTTGAAGAAATGGTTCGCACTGTCATCAGGATGATGCCGGCGGACGCGATCGCGCCAGCGATGGGGAACGAGCGTAGACCAAGACGCAACGTCTGCGGCACCGGCCCAATCAAATCGATGGGGTTATTGCCAACGAATGCCAGGACTGAGCTCGTGCCCAGAATAAATGCCAAAGCAATAATGGGAGAGGCGATGATGACCGAGCGACCGATGTCCCGTGCGGGCGAGCGCGTTTCGCCGGCAAGGATTGCGACGTATTCGAATCCGCTTAGCGCGCCGATCGCCATTTTGCTGAAGATATTAAGGCAATAGAACATCGATACCGTCGGCGCTGCGATCTGGAGCGGTTGGTATTGTCTCAGCTCACCGCGGGCAAGGGCGATAAACGGCAATGCGATGAGCGCGCTGTAAACCAGAAGCATGACAAGGCCGCCGATGTTATGAACCCATTTGCCTAACGCCAGACCTCGTATGGCAGTCCAGCCAAGGCCGATCACGAGGGCGCAACTAATCAATGACACGCACCACTTGTTGTTCGGCATCCAGGCGGCGCTTTCCCCGATCGCGTAGGAGATGTTGGTTGTGACAAACATTCCCCCAAGCGCGATGACGGTGATGGAGAGTAGCCAGACATTCCATGCCACGATGAAGCCCGCAAATTCGTTGAACCCGATCTTGGCCCATTGATAGATGCCACCCTCCAGCGGCATGAGGCGATTTAAGTAAATTACGACCGCCGCCTGGGGAATGTAGAAAAGTAAGATGGCAAGAAGCCAGAAGAAGAGATGTGATTGCCCGAGCTTTGCCGCTGTCCCGACCCAGCTTGAGCCGACAATAAACAGGATTTGGGTGAGCACGAGGTCGCGCAGGCCAAGTTCCTTCTTGAGAGCAGCGCTGCGGTCTTCGACTTTTTGTTCCGCACGGTCTAATTCGTTAGCCATTGTCGCGCGTGAAAATTTGGAGAGCGCCCTTTGGCGCGACTACCCCTCGGTCGATTTCTTCGGTGGCGGCTCAGTTCGAAATTCCCTGTGCCGAATTTTACCGCCGGCGTAGGCGATGTAGCCGCCCATTCCGAGAACAACTACCCCTAGCAGGATGGTGGTGATAACTAGCGAGGCTGAAGTCTTGGGCCATTTTATCGGGAGAGCGATCGCGACGGCGCTTACTCCGGCCAAAGCGTAGAAGAAATAAATTAGTTGCTGAGCGCGACGCTGGTGTTCATCGAGCCAGGCGTGTCCGTCGTCATCAGTCATCGACAAGACGCGATCGTAAGCTTCCTCGCCGAATTCGTACGCCGGCCAGGCCGAGGCGGCGCTGATTAGCACGAGAGCCAGGGTTGCGATTTGCGCACGCCGGCTCCGCAGAAAAAATGCAATGACCAATCCGATCCAACTTATCGCCAAGCCGTAGATCGGTAGAGGATTGATGAGGATGTGAACGTATTCCGGTTGCCGCTGGAGGGCGTGAAGAAAGGCGGTCATTTAGTTGCGGCGAGGACGACGGCGTTACTAAGTTTCGCAAGCCGTTCTGGAACGTAACGCTTCCAGTCACTAGTAGTGAAATGCCACCATTCGGTGCGCAATCCATAGAAGCCGGCGTCCGCCATTGTTGTTTGCAGAAGATACAAGTGATTGCGCACGAGCGGATCGCGGCCAGTGTAACGGAGCATCGCTGCCGGTGTGAAGTCATCGAAATCGGTTGGCATCGAGAGTGGCCGCCCCCAATCGTCTACCAGAGTTGCATCAACCGCCACGCCCCAGCTGTGGAACGAACCGGAACCACCGTGTGGATTGACCACGTAATCATTTCTCGGAGCGAGTCGCCACAATTGTGCCTGGGCATCACGCGGCCGATAAGCGTCCCAGATTTTCAGGCCGCAATTGTAGCGTCGGAGAATTGCCTGAGCGGTGATTAATCTTCGCGCCACACCCGCCCGGATTAGTGGCTGCATCCTCGACGGATAGAGCGGACGATGCGCGATATTCTCTGAAGTCGCATAACGCAATTCAATCCGAATGGCCGGCGCAATGGTTGTGAGATCAACCCACGCGAAATCGCTTGTGGGGAGCGCCGAAATTTGCGCGGAAAGAACCGGTGGGCCGAGCAAAAAGGTTGCGAAAATGATGAGGGCCATCGCTGGATTAGTTTGCTGCGGTCGCGGCTGGCGGTGCATCGGTCTTGGCCATGCGTTGGAGCAGAAGTCGTGCGCTGTTTTCCGGAATGTTGAAGCGGATTTCCAGATCTGCATGTTGGCGATTGATTTCGGGTGGAGCGGCGAAAAGCAGGAGATCAGATTGCTCGATTCGCAGCCAACGATGCGGATCATCGTGAATGCTCTTAGCCAGGTCGCTTGCCGCGTTTTCCGATGGAAGCCTCAACAAGAGACGCGCTTTCACCGGTGTCTGGAGGGAAACGCCCAGTCCGAGTAATTGCGCGCTCTCCAGGAGTTCTCGCGGGAAAATGGGATGAAACGCGCGGGCCAATCCGGGCGGATCGCGCGAGATCAAACGCAAGGTTGTTTCAGGATCGAGCGCCTGGTAGCGATCGAAAAATTCGCCCGTAATTTGCAGATCCGCTTCCAGTCCGAGACGCACTCTCACCAACTCGTCCACTCCATCGGGCGGTCCGACGGCAAGCGTTTTCGGGCCCACGCGCGCGATGCTGAAGTCAGATCGCTGCCAGACCGGGAGTCCGCTAATGGTACGTCGTTCGAATTGCTTATCTTCCGCGATTGTTCGCACCACCGTCGAAACATTATCGCGCGCTTCTACCAGGAGAAATTCTCGTGGCGGCGAATTTTCCGCGGTCGTGAGCGCCCGGGTGACCCGCGCGGCATCACCGGGAATTCTTAAGCGGGGTGTTTGCGAAGCGGCGCCGATTAAACCGGGCCAGGTTTGTAGCCAAAAATCTTCGTTCCGCCATTTCTTTGCCAAATCATCGCGGTCAAGATGGTCTGCATTTAGGGAGAGAATGGCATCGGTTTCGCGCGGCAGCCATTCACGTTTGGGCGGGGATTGAAAGACGAGCGGGAGGACAATTGCGAGCAGGAAAAGAATCGAAAGGATGACGAAATAAAACTGTCGCAACTCCTGTTTGTCGATTTGCGCGGAGAGAACGCTCAGTTGTTCCCTATGTTCATGATGACGCTGAACTGATTGGCGGTGGCGCAGGACGTCATGCAATAAGTGCGGCGCATTCGGCGGGGCGATGCCGCGGGTCGCAAGATGGCGACCGATGTTCAGATAAGCCGGATTCTTTCGTTCCTCGACTGTCTGGTGCCGCGCTCGTGCTTCGCGTAACGCGTCTTGTTGGGCGCGCACCTTTTCGTTTAAGGCGCGATCAGTAGCTTCGAATCGCTCGCGCACGCGAGCGATGTTTCGTTCCGCGGCCGACAATTTTTCCTCCGCCGCGGCCAGCTTTTGTGTCGCCTGCCGGCACGCCTCTGCGCTTCCCTCGCGAGCACGAACAATTTCTGCCCGCTCTTGCGGCAACCGGGCGCGTTTGCTGGCGAACACGGCAGCGCGGGCATCCAGGTCGCCCGGCGGCGGCGCCTGCGCCTGCAAAGCTGAAAGTTGTTTGAGTAGTTCGCGATCGGCTAAATCATTTGCTTGCAAGCGGGATTCCACACTCGCCAACTCGCGCTCACAAATAGTGGCGGCATTTTTCGCGTCGTCCCGCTGTTGTAGGACCGGCTTTTTCTCCACTTCCAATTTGCTGATCGCGTCGTCTTGGGCGCGCGTATTTTCCGCCCGCTCCGCTTCGATCTGCTTGAGCGCATCTTCGATTTGCGCGATGCGCAATGCGACTTCCTTTTGCTCTTGCTCGAGTTTCTTAAGCGCGACGATCTCGTTGCGGACTTCTGGGAAGCTCGCAGCCTGCGCGGTGCCTTCGCGTCCGAGATAAATTTCGCTGCGCTGCAGCTGCCGCTTTACGTGTCGCAGCGCCATGCGCGTGCGTTGCCGTCGCACTTTCAACCCAAGCTCGCGCAGACCGGTGCGAATGAAACTCACAAGCGAATGCTAACCGAACAACTCTTTTGAAAAAGAGCAATTCACTCCCTTTTACACGCACGGTCTAAACAGACCGCGCAGGTCATCCTGAACGAAGTGAAGGACCTCACAAACGAAGATTGAGCACGCGAGCTAACTAGTATGTCCCAACCTTCAAATGCGAGGTCCCTCGCTGCGCTCGGGATGACAACGCTTTCACGTTCTACCGCCATTGATCGAGAGGCAATTACCCGTTCCGTAAATCATTCCTCTTCGCTCAATTTCGCCAGGACACTAAAATCCTCGAGAGTTGTCGTGTCGCCGGTCACGGTTTTGCCGCTGGCAATTTCTTTTAGTAAACGCCGCATGATCTTGCCGCTGCGCGTTTTTGGCAATGCTTCGGCGAATCGAATTTCATCTGGCTTCGCGATCGCGCCGATGTGAACGCCGACATGATCGCGCAATTCTGTTTTTAACCCGGCCGATGGGCTGGCGATTCCTTTCAAGGTAACGAATGCGACGACGGCCTGCCCTTTCATTTCATCAGGTCGACCTACCACGGCTGCTTCCGCCACTTTCGCGTGCGCGACCAATGCGCTCTCGATTTCCGAGGTGCCGAGACGATGTCCCGCGACATTGAGGACGTCGTCAATGCGGCCAACAATCCAAAAATATCCATCGCGATCGCGCCGTGCTCCGTCTCCGGTAACATAGCATCCTTTGAACTCGCTCCAGTACTGTTTTTGGTAACGTTCCTTGTCCCCATAGATCGTGCGCAGCATCGATAGCCATGGCTTTCGGATGATTAATTTCCCGCCCACATTTGCGCCGACCTCTTCGCCACGTTCGTCCACTACTGCGGCATCGACACCAAAGAACGGCAACGTTGCGCTTCCGGGTTTGGTCGGGATTGCGCCTGGCAATGGCGTGATCATGATTGCGCCAGTCTCAGTCTGCCACCAAGTATCAACAATCGGGCAGCGCCCGCCCCCAATCGTCTTCTGATACCACATCCATGCCTCGGGATTGATCGGCTCGCCCACCGAACCAAGGAGGCGCAAGGACGAAAGATCGTGCGACTTCACCCACTCATCGCCCCAGCGAATGAACGCGCGAATCGCTGTGGGTGCGGTATATAAAATCGTAACTCTATAATCTTCGACGATTTTCCAAAATCGGTCTGGTTGCGGCCAGTTGGGCGCGCCCTCATACATCAAAGTGGTCGCTCCCAGTGTGAGCGGACCGTAAACGACGTAACTGTGGCCAGTGACCCAGCCCACGTCCGCAGTGCACCAGAAAAGATCTTCGTCGCGGACATCGAAAACATATTTCATCGTCGAATAAATGCCGAGCAAATAGCCACCGGTGGTATGCAGAATTCCCTTCGGTTTTCCGGTCGAGCCGCTGGTATAAAGAATGTAAAGCGGATGCTCGGAATCGAGGGCAACGGGCTCACAATTTGCGCTGACGTATTCCAGCTCGCGATGCCACCAAGCGTCGCGCCCTTCCTCCATGTGAATTTCATTGCCGACGCGTTTGAAAACGATCACACGTTTTACCGAGGTACCGCCACTCAGAGCGTGGTCGACATTATTTTTTAACGGTACGATTGCCCCGCGCCGGTAGCTACCATCCGCGGTAATCAACGCGATCGCCCCGCAGTCCGCGATGCGATCGCGAATGCTCTCCGCGCTGAATCCACCGAAAACAACAGAATGGACCGCACCGATCCGTGCGCATGCCAGCATCGCAATGGCGGCCTCTGGGATCGTGGGGAGATAAATAACAACGCGATCGCCTTTCCGAATTTTGTTTCGCTTCAGCACGTTGGCGAAATGACAGACTTCGCGATGTAATTGCTGATAAGTGAGGGTGCGTTTCTCGCCCGGTTCGCCTTCCCAAATGATGGCAGCCTTGTTTCGTCGCGGACCGTCAAGATGACGATCGAGGCAATTTTCCGAAAGATTGAGTTGCCCGCCGACGAACCATTTCGCGAAGGGTGCCTTCCAATCGAGCACTCTTTTCCACGGCTTTCGCCAAACCAATTCCTTCGCTTCTCGCATCCAAAATGCGTCTGGTCGTCGCATCGATTCGCGGTACATCTTTCGATACTGAGCGAGCGATTTGATGCGTGCTTTCTTTGAAAAATCCTTCGCGGGCTTGAAGACGCGCTTCTCGATCAGATGCGATTCGATGTTGGTTTCCATGCGAGCTTCCTAATATCGCGGGCCGTTTTGTAGAGCAAGCTCGCGCAGGTGGCAGATTGAAGCGTTGAAGCGAACCAATTTGCAACCGCTTTAACGCTTAAGCTGTTCAACGCTTCCATGTTTTTTTGGCATTGTCCTATTCGATCTCCTCGTGGAAGGATTCCTCATGAGCGATCACGTCTACAAGAAAATCGAACTGGTTGGTTCTTCACCGGAATCGATCGAAGCGGCGGTGGAGAACGCATTGGCGCGTGCCAAAAAAACAATCCGCAACATGCGCTGGTTAGAGGTTACGGAAACACGCGGTCACATTGAAAACGGCAAAATTGATCATTGGCAGGTGGCGATTAAAGTTGGCTTTACCCTGGAAGATTAGCCTCCTCATCCCCAGCGCAGCCGAGGGATCCCGAATTGAAATCTTTACCTGCCGCAGCGGGATCTTTCGATTCCGCTTCGCTTCACTCAGGACGACGTAGGTTTCGACTTATTCTTCTTCCTGGATGACCTCGTAGACTTTGGTTGCGCCGTAAAGCAGCAGCGCCGGCTTGAGCGCGAACACGAGCAAGCGAACCAGCCCGCCAAAGAGGCGACCAATCGGCAGGCGATTGAGGATAAATCCAGCAAGAAGAGCGATGAGAAGCGACTGTCCCGGCTTTTCACGCACGAATTCTTCCGCCTGGGTTACCACTTCGGAAAATTGGTCCTGGGCGTAGCGCACGCCGCGCAATGCAATGTCAGTGTTTTCGTCCATAACTTTGTTTCGGTTGCCAG